>JBJMLW010000579.1:0-6073 GCA_045805105.1 Flavisolibacter sp.
GCAACAGCCAGTCTGTTTTCATGGTATTCAACGCCCAGAAAGAACATGAAGATGAAGAGATAAAGAAAGCACAGATCTTCATTGAAAATAATTACCACGAAAAAATAACGGTCGACCAGATTGCATCCATGCTGGCGCTCGGAAGAAGAAACCTCGAGCGAAGGTTCAGAAAGGCCACTTCCAATTCTGTAATTGAATACATACAGCGAGTAAAAATTGAAGCGGCGAAATTAAACCTCGAAACCACAAGGCAAAATGTTAACGAAGCCATGTATAAGGTGGGTTATACAGATCCCAAGGCTTTTCGGGTGAGTTTCAAAAAAATAACCGGATTATCTCCGGTTCAATATAGAAATAAATATCAAAAGTTAGTGAGCTGAGATGATGATGGACCATAGACTATGGTCTATGGTCCATCGTCTATAGTCCATCCTCCACTAATCAACTTAATTCTTCACAACCTTCGCACTCCTCACTTCATTCTCCCATTGCACCATTAATGTGTAGGTTCCTTTGGGGAGGGTGCTCATGTTCACGTCAACCTGGTTTGTTCCTTTCATAACGGAAACCTGCTGTTGCTGTACTACAGCACCACGCACATCTACCAGTGAAATATTCAGTCTTGTTTTCTGGTCTACACTGATATCAATTACAGTATGACTTCTGACCGGGTTTGGAAAAACACTGAAAAGTTTATTTCCTGCGCAATTTCCTTTGATGACAGAACTGTATGTTATTTTTCCATTCAATCCGGTTTCTGCAATCCTGTACATACTGGTAGAAGTAGCTGCTGCGTCTGTAAACGAATAAGTTTTCTCTGAAGTACTTTGCCCCGATGAACCAATCGTTGTGATACCCTGCCAGTTTCGTCCATCATTGCTTCGTTCAACAACAAAATTCCTTGAATCTGTTTCACCTGATGTTTTCCATAAGAGGTTAACGGTTCCATTATTACAAGCGGCATTAAACAATGTAAAATTCACTGGAAGTGGTGAAAGATTGGGCACCGATAGCAATTGGAACCAGTTAAAATTAAAATCAGACCCATTTGATTGAACCCTTAATGTTTGCGGACCACCAGGAAGTGTTATAGTGTCTGTCTGGGTAATATAAATTGTACGTAATTCGGTCCAGTAAGGATTCATGGTAGAATAAACTGTTCCAGTAGTGGCATCTTTTACTTCGAATTGAGTTGACGCTCCGAAGAAATTAGACAGTCTGTACCGGATTACATAATCACCTGCCGGAACATTAATGTTGTAATCCATCCATTTACCACTTGTGAAATTATTCATAACAGTAGTGCCGTCTACATCAGGTTCGCCTGAAGTGTTAATAAAACCACTTTGAGCAACATAATTTTCTGCCTGAATACGCGGAGGATAAACTCTTATAGTGATATCATCAGTTGCGGTACCGCCCGGGTCTGTAATACCTAAACGATATACATATGTTCCTTCAACAAGTCCGCTTAATGTTGGATTTTGTCCAGACAGTGTTGCCGGGCCGGCAGTAGGTCCTGATATTTTTTCCCAGTTATAAGCTGAAACGGTTCCATTAGGACCTGTTCCTGTAGCATGCAATTGTGTGGCTGATCCGGCCGGAAGTGTAATATCCTGGTCGGGTCCTGCATTGGCTTTACTTACAGTGCGTCTCGACTGAAGTACCCATTCGTAAATGTTCATGCCATTTTCTTCGTAACTGCCAGAGTAAATCGGATAACTCAGGTCATGATAAGCATCAGGAGGTGTCGTAAACCTTATCTCGTTTGGAGAAGTAGGTGTAGGCTCCTGAAGCATTGTAATATAATCCTTCGTCAGGCTGAATGGAACCTGCGGATCATTGATGTTGTGAAAAGCCCAAACATCGATATCAGCATATTTTATTTTATTGCCTTTTTCCTCACTTGAAAAAGATGTTCCAGCTATAGGAATAATCGCTGCAATCCTGTTTGCATATTCTGAACTGTATCCTGTATAATCCCATGGTAATTGTCCACCAGAACTGTTTCCCAGAAGATATATCCTGCTGGTATCTATTTTAGTAAATGCTCCGGGTAATGTGGTTTTATATTCATTAATGGTCCAATCGATCAGGTCGTTTATTTCCTGTGGTGTTGGACGACGTGTGTTGAAATTGGTAACAAACTGTGGCGTAATGATGATGAAACTTTCAGATGGTCCGGTTCCGCCAACCTGGAATGAAGAAGGAAACTGGTTATCTCTTACAAAACGAGGGATGAAACCTGGCTGGTATAAAGTTTCCATTGCAGCTGCATCACTTCCTGATCCATTTGCATTCAGACCCATAAAAGAAATCAGCAGCGGATAGGTTTGTGCATTGGCAGGATTATAATCTGCAGGAAGGTATTCTACCAATCCATTCAGGTTTGAATTAATGTTGACGTTGTAGCGGTTGGTTTGCGTTTGAGCAAACATTGAAACCGATAAAAAAAGAGAAAAAATAATTGACAGAGTACGCCTTAGCCTCAATTGAATTGTCATAACTGGTGTGTTTTGAAAAAGGGATCGCATAGGTTATAGAAAGGGTAGGAGGGGCTTCAAATATATAACAAAAGTAATAAGAAACACCTCCGACAATGAGGGATGAAAAGTGAAAAAGGTTGCAAGAAAGCTACCAACGGCAAGCTATAAGGATCAAGAGTTTAGAGAAGCTGTGCGCTAACCGCTGCGCGCTGCGCGACCATTGTGGAAGATTTATTACAGACGACCCCATCTGTGTACCGTGTAACTTCATTTATCTGTGCGCTGAGTGACTAAACTTCACCGATGGGTCTCCCGATAATTCACGTGTTATTTAATCCATCTTACCGGGGACCCATCGGACAATAGATTGTTTCAAAAAAAGCTTTTAACTCCGACGGTTCCACACATTTTATACCATTATCCGAAGATTTTACTGTGGGAGACCCGTCGGTGAAGCAGGAGAGAAGCTGTGCTGCAAGCTTTACACTGGCGTTATTCGTTACGCGCCGCCCGACTTTGTAGAAATATTCATTATAAACGTCCTTTCTGTGTAATCAGTGTAATCCATCTCTTAATCTGTGATAAAAAAATCCCTCCCGGTTCAGCCGGGAGGGATTAACCTCATCGTTTATTCTGTTATTAATTTTTCATGATCTTGAATTCAACTCTTCGGTTCAACTGTCTTCCTTCATCGGTTTCATTCCCGGCAACCGGCATTGTTTCGCCATAACCCTTAGATGTGATCCGGTCTGCAGCAATTCCTTTCGACACGATGTATTCCATAACAGACCTCGCCCGGTTATCACTCAGTCTGAAATTATAATCATCAGCACCGCGGCTATCTGTGTGCGCACTCATCTCAATTACAATTGCAGGGTTTTCATTCAACAGTTTTACAACACGATCAAGCTCCAGGTAAGATTCAGGTCTCAAATCCCACTTGTCGAAATCAAAAAATACATTATTAAGACGCACTACCTGTCCAACTTCAATTGGAACAAGATATAAGTCCTTATGAATTTCTTTAAATCCTGCCTTGATCATGGAATCAAGGTTCAAGTTTTCAGATACAGCAAAGAATTTATCAGCAGTTGCCCTGATGCTGTAATTTTTGTCGTAAGGCAGAACGATCTTGAAGGATCCGTCTTCCGGACTCGACACGCCATTTCCTGCAGATGTACCATCAGGAAGTGTTTCATAGATAAGTGATGCACTAAGCGGCTGGTTGGTTTTCTTGTTGTATACATTTCCGCTAACAAGAATTACAGGGTTTGGTTTTTCTTTTTCAAGCAGCTTTACTCTTACAATATCACTTTGTCCATAGCCATTTAATCCGGACGACATATATGCATATTCTCCTCCCGCGTCCATAGTAAAAAATGCATCCCAGTCTTCTGTATTGATCGGTGCACCCAGGTTAACAGGGTCGCTCCATTTTGTCCACGATTTGTCGAGACGCTTCGTCATCCAGATATCATTTTCACCCAAAGTACCCGGACGATTACTGCTGAAATACATGGTTTCCCCATCAGCTGCCAGGTACGGTGTCATTTCATTATATCCTGACAGGTTGATTTTTTTTCCAACGCTTTTTGGTTCAGACCATGTACCGTCGGGCTGAAGAAAACAAACGAAAATATCATTATCGTAACTCCCTTTTGATTCGCCCATGTACAACAACAGTGTCTGACCATCCTGTGCCATTGAAGCACCATACTGGTTACCCTTATCGTACTTCTGGAAATTTTTAATCATCAGTGCATTCGGCTTGCTCCAGTTTCCATTTTTTTTGCGGTAACTCATGCTCACTCCATTACCGGCATAGTCGCCATCAATAAATGCATTTCGGATAAGTATCCTGTTGTTGTCGGGTGAAATCCAGAACACCGCATTATATACATATGTGTTCAGGGGGTATTCCATGTGCATGGCTTCACCCCAGTTACCAAAGCTGTCGCGTTCTGAATACCAGATGTCCTGTGAATTGCGTACAGAATTATACTTTGTATTGTAAGGATGATTTTCGCAAATGAAAAATAAAAGGTTTCCATCTGCAGAGATGGTAGGCCTCAGCTCAGGAAGGGCTGAATTAATATTGGTACCAAGATTTTCAATCTTGATGATGGTATTGGCATTGATAACATTTTCTTTCTGCTGTTTTAAAACGCCCATGGTGTCGGCAGAGGGCTGTGCGGCTGCATGTAAACAAAGCACTACAAGCAAATAAAGCATGGCTTTTTTCATAAGTCGGATTTGGTCCATAATAGTAATATTTAATGTCTGTTATTCATAATTTTTAGAAGGGAAAATTATAGGCATACATGATGCCTTTCATTCTATTTAAACTGCTGAAATGGATGGTTTTATTTATGAGGATAAAAATTAAGGCGGGAGAATCACTCGGTGTGTTGATGGATGGGTAAGTGGTTGGGGAGAGCGTTTACTTTTGAAGGGAGACCTCACCCCCTTACCCCTCTCCGAAGGAGAGGGGAATAGAAACCAAAGTGCAGTGTAGGAAATAAGAATCATTAAAAGAATATCATTTTTCTTTCTCTTTTTTCTCATTATACTCTTAGCATCTTTCCTCATTACACTCTTAGCCCTGCATTAGTATCTGATCTTACAATTTCTTTATGAGCTGATATACAACGAAACCGGTGAACTTTTCATCAAGGGTTTATGTTCTACACAAACCAGTCAAATCATCTGGCGTCAGCCGGATCCGTTCCGATAATCGGAGGTGATATCCACGAAGGAGTGGAAGTTGTGGAAAGAAGATCTGATGTTCTTTGGGATGAATATAAAATAATAAAAAGGTCACAGCAGCCATCCATTATCCGGATCTTTCCCCATTCGGCTACACAGGAAGATGTCCTGGAATTTTATAGTAAAGGAAAGGAAGAATTGAAAAAATTTGAATTGTTGCAGGATGAACCCTTTGCTTATGTGGTTCCATTAATCAACTATAGCTTCACCAGGGAACATGGATTTCCTTTTGTAGAAACACGGTGTACAGAAAATAAAATCAACCTGGCTTCAGACCGCATCTGCACAACCGAACAGATCCTTTTACTTGCTGAACAGGTTTCACGTACATTGGCTATCTGTCACAATGCCGGCATCATTCATGGCGCCATCACATATGAGAGTATCTGGTACGAACCCTTCCACCAGAATTATATTCTTGATGGTTTTGGTTCATCGCTTTTAAACGATGACCAGCGGAACAAACTTTTCGAAAACGACTCTTTATATAATTTTCTTCACCCGGAACAGAAAAAGGGAAAAATCGGTTTTCATACAGACGTTTACTCCCTCGGACTTGTGTTACTCCAGATGTTGGCGGGTACCAGCTGGCATGAATTATTTTACACCAGAGGTAAGGAAGATTTTCAGCGGATGATCAACAGGCTTCGTGAAAGTATACAGGTAGAAGGGGATAAGTTTTCTGTTCCCGAATGGTTTACATCTATGGTGTATTCGTGTTTGCAGACTGGTGGTGAAAAAATTTCCAATGGACTTGAATTGTATGATCAGTTTCTGTACAATCAATTAAAATCTACTACAATTTCAAAAAAAGAAATTCA
>JBJMLW010000580.1:0-3351 GCA_045805105.1 Flavisolibacter sp.
GACTTTTGACTTTTGAATTTCCTTAATGAAGAATATCAAACTCATAGAAATCCCATCCGAAATTGGAGCCGGCACACGAGGCGCCAGTTTAGGTATTGAAGCAATAAAAATTGCAGCACTTGATTTCATGAGCAATTTTTTTATTCATTTCCCTTCAGAGAAAATTCCTGTAGAAAATAAATTGCTGTATGAGCCAATTGAATCACCCTATGCCAAGCGCATCAAGGGCATTGTTCAGATGTATGATAAAGTAAGCAAGTCAGTATCAGATACATTGAAGACGAACTTTTTCCCGATGATCCTCAGCGGTGACCATACCACTTCCGGAGCAACGATAGCAGGAATAAAAATGGCCCGGCCAAAAAGTAAGCTGGGTGTTATATGGATTGATGCGCACGCAGACCTGCACACACCTTATACTACACCATCCGGAAATATGCATGGCATGCCACTGGCAGCAGCAATTAATGAAGACAATCTAGAAAGTGCTGTCCATGAACCGGACGCTGAAACGGTAAAGCAATGGAATTACCTTAAAAACATTGGAAGGATCGCGCCAAAAATTCTGCCCGAGGATGTAGTGTATATTTCATTGCGTGATTTTGAAAAAGAAGAAAAGCGGCTTATTGATAAATATGGAATGAAGGTGATCACAACAAAAGAAGTGCGAAGCAAGGGACCGGAGAATATTGTGAGAGCTATAATTCGGTATTTAAGTGACTGTACCGACATTTACATTTCTTTTGATGTCGATAGTCTCGATTCTTCAATCAGTAAAGGAACGGGCACGCCGGTGAGTAATGGTTTGAGAGAGCGTGAAGCGGAAGACCTCATCAGCAAATTTATGCAGAACCGCAAAGTTTGCTGCTTTGAAATTACAGAAGTGAATCCTACGCTCGATAAAGAAAATCTAATGGCCGAAATTGCATTCAATATTCTTCAGCGGAGCGTGAACGTTCTGATGATGAGCTGATAACATTCAACATGAAAAAAAATTATTTTCTTTTAATTTTTGCATTCTCTCTTACGGAATTAAATGCGCAATCATCATACAAGGATTCCATTACCACTTTTGTAAAAAGCTATGTAAGTCAGCATGAAGTAGTGAAGGGAAACGATAGAAAGTATTTGCATTTTTATTCACCTGATCCGCGATATCGTGTAACCGCACGGTTTGAGAAAAAAGAAAACGGAAGCTGGTTTCAGATTCCAACTTCGGGTAAAATAAAAAAGACCTACCGTGTATTTGGCGTACTACACTTCACGATACATGACACACTGGTTCATTTGAATCTTTACCAGTCGCAGGACCTGATGCAAAATGACCAGTACAAAAATTATCTATTCCTTCCTTTTACTGACCTCACTACAGGTGTGGAGACTTATGAAAGCGGCCGTTATATTGATCTGACTACTGAAGAAATTAAGAATAACCAGGTTATAATTGATTTCAACAAAGCTTACAACCCGTATTGTGCATATGTTAGTGGGGTTTATAATTGTCCGGTTCCTCCCAGGGAAAACCATTTAAACATTGCAATAAAGGCCGGTGAAAAAAAGTACGGTAAAATGCATTAATCACGGAGACACGGAGGAACACTGTGAATAAAAAAACCCAGCCTGGAAAGGCCGGGTTTGGGATTTCTTATAACAACATTTGATTAACTTCTGCAAGGTGCCTTTTTAAGAACTTCTGAACAAGGTGGGTACTACGCATTTATTTGCCGTATAAATACCTGATTAAAAAAATCTTTTCTGTCCGGTAAATTCTCTGTACGCACCAGAAAAAAACTCATCTGTTTTCCTGTTGAATTCATTTCTATAGATCCACGGTGTAGAATGACCCGAGTTAGGAAGAATCCATAAATATGAATTTGGGATATTTTCAGCAATGAGAAGCGTATGACCGGGTTTGATCACATCATGATCACCACCAATAACAAGTGTTGGAACGGTGATACGGTGCAGATCGGTGAGTGAAATATGTGGTTCTTCAATCAGAAGCCTTAAAAGTTTCCAGTTATTCTTTTGCATCGGCGTTTTATTCTTTACAGGTTTCAGGGAATTATATTCCGGCAAAACCAGGTTTTCAACATCCGGAAAAACCGCTGTGGTATCTGGCCAAAGGTTTGCTCCTGTTACTGCAAGTTTTTTAACTTTTTCAGGATGGCGGATGGCAAGAAGGAGCCCATTGATTCCTCCGTCACTCCATCCTATAACATAGGCCGAGTCTATCTTCATCTGGTTCAGCAACTCAGAAAAATCATCTGCCATCATTTCATAGGAAAGCGAATCCCCGGGATCCACAGAAAGGCCATGGGAACGGCTGTCTGCAACGATAACTTTATATTTTGAAGACAAATAAGGAATCTGGAATACAAAATCTGCAATGGAACCACCGTTTCCATGAATCAGGAGGAGGGGTTTCCCGGTTCCATAAACTTCAGCATACATTTTAAAACCTCTTACAGGATAATATTTTCCTACTGAATGATCTCTTCCATATTTGTATTTACTGGTGTCCTTTGCAATCAACAGGAGGTCATTGATATCTTCCTGTGCACTAACTTTCAATGATAGAATTACAATAACAACAAAGCTCCACAATTTTGTCATGGCAGAAGTTTTGTAGATAAATATCGTGCTATTTCAAATCAACTTAATAAGTGGATATGGAAAAAACTGTTTATGATATAATTGTAATAGGTGCAGGGGCAACTGGATTGATGGCAGCATCTGAAATTGCCATGACAGGTAAATCAGTTGCCGTAATAGAAGCACGCGATAGAGCAGGAGGAAGAATTCACACTATTAATGATCCGGATTTTGAATTGCCTGTTGAAATGGGTGCTGAATTTATTCATGGCAAACTGGATCCCACTTTCACTCTTCTTAAAAAGGCTTCTGCCCCACCCTACAATGTAACTGCAGATATCTGGCAACATGAAGATGGCATCATCAGGGAGCAAAAAGATTTTGTAGAGGATCCACGGTTGCTTGGCAGGCAGTTTAAACAACTGGAGCATGACATCAGTGTTAATGATTTTATTGAAAATTATTTACAGGGTGATGAGTTTGAAGATGTGAGGTTTACTTTAAAAAATTATGTAGAAGGATATTATGCAGCGGACACACTTAAGTCAAGTACTTTTTCCTTAAGAGATGACCTGCAGGGTTCTGATGAAAAGCAATACAGGGCGGAAGGTGGATATGGCAAAATGATAGCGTATCTGTATGAAGAATGTTTAAAACATGATGTAAGCTTTTTGTTATCCCAACCTGTAAAAGAAGTAGCATGGAGAAGACAACACGTAGTTATTAAAACTGAAAGAGGAATCTTCGAAGGTTCCC
>JBJMLW010000581.1:0-2340 GCA_045805105.1 Flavisolibacter sp.
AACGTATATGGCTCCTTGATTCAAAAGAATTAAAGTGGCTGGATGAAGGCTCTTTGAAACAAGGAAGATTGAAGGTTGTTTCCATAACAAAAGAATGGCGCTCCATCATTCATCCTGAGAACACCAGTTTTTATTTTGATCCCAGGGGCAATTCGTGGTTTTATTCCGCAAGTCAGATACAGAAAGTCTCCACAACACTTAAAACTGAAGTCATCACGGCCGAAGAGGGGTTTAAAGGAAGCGGCGTGAGTGATATTTTCCAGGACAGGGAGGGAATTATGTGGATCGCCTCTGAAGGGTCAGGTATTATCAAGTTAAGAACGACCAACGTACACCTGCTCACTTCTTTAGTTCCGGGTATGTCGATGTCGTTTTCATCAATTGCCCAGAAAGGAGATACCGTTTGGATTTTTAATAGCACTGATGATGCTGTCTATCGTGTTACCGAAAATCGAATAAAGAAATTTCCACTAAGGGCGCGGATGCAGGCATCTAACATGTACGTTAACGGGAATAAAATCTTTCTGTGCGATGGCAAACAAATGGTGTGTATAAATGATAAGAATGATCCTACTGCTTATGCTCATGCCAATTTTGCGCTGAAAGATACATCCTATGCTCTCGGCAATGGAATCATGGATCCTTTTGGTTCTATTATTCAGTTTGCCCGGAAAATTGATTCAGGCTTTTACCTGATAGTTATAAAACACAACAGGATAATTTTCCGGTATAAGCTCAGTGAAATGGTCGACCAAATGTGCTTTGACCAGCAGGGACATTTATGGCTGATTACGCGAGACAATCATATCATGGTTTTTACACTGCATTCTTCAGATCTGTCGAACTATCTTCAGTTGCTTCGCGATTTTTCAGGAAGTCTGCTCCAGCTAGACCCCCGTTCCATAACCATTGACAAAAAAAATACCGTTTGGATCGGAACAAGGGTCAGCGGACTCTATCATTTTAGATGGACTGGTTCCCAGTTACAACAGATCGGTCAATACACAACAAGAAGTGGACTGACGGATAATTTCGTTTATTCGCTTACCAGTGACGAAAAAAATAATTTATGGGTAGGCACTCAATCAGGCCTGGATAAAGTTTTTCAAAAGAACGACACGTATATAGTTGCCAATATTGGCAAGAGCAATAATATTTTTCAATCCGTAGCAAGAATACGGACCACCAGGAATGGAACGGTATGGGCCATGAATAACGATGGCTCATTGATTAAAATAATTCCCGACACGCCGGTTACTACCACTATTCCTCCCTCACTTCTTCTCACTGCAGTTAAAGTAAATAATCAGCTGGTTCCACAGGAGTCAAAAGAATTTTCTTCCGGACAAAATAATTTTTTATTTACACTGGCGGCCACTTCTTTTTTTGATGAACGATCGATTAACTACAGTTACTGGCTCGAGGGCAGCGGCAATAGCCAGTGGAGCATGCCCTCCAATGTGTCCTCCTTTAACTTCGTGAACTTGGTTCCCGGAAACTATACACTGCATGTAAAAGCCGAATTTCCGGAAGCAATGTATCCGGCGCAAACCCTTAGCTATTCTTTTACTATTCTGCCGGCATGGTGGCAAACCTGGTGGTTCCGGACGGGTCTTGTACTTTTTCTTATTGGGATATTGATTTCGGCGATCCGTTTTTATTACAAACGGAAACTGGCCAATCAAAAAATCGCCCTGGAAAAAAAACAGGCAATAGAAAAGGAAAGGACCAGGATTGCAACCGATATGCATGATGATCTGGGTGCAGGTTTGTCGAGAATAAAATTTTTAAGTGAAACCATTGGCATTAAAAAACAACAGGAACAACCCATCGAAGAAGAGGTTATTAAAATAAGGGAGTACGCACATCAAATGATTGACAAGATGGGCGAGATTGTTTGGGCATTGAATGAGCGAAATGATTCACTTAGTGACCTCATTGCTTACACCAGGGCTTATGCTATGGAATATTTATCCCAAAATGGAATTGAATGTAAGATGGATCTTCCTTCCTATTCGGATACTCCTTTCCTTAGCGGCGAATTCAGAAGGAATATTTTCCTTTCAGTAAAAGAGGTGCTGCACAATATTGTGAAGCATGCACAGGCCAGCCAGGTTGTGATTACTATACAAGCAGGCAAAGAGCTGATCGTGAAGATCACGGATAATGGATTGGGGTTTCATTCATCAAAACTCAGGCCTTTCAGCAATGGTCTATACAATATTGAAAAAAGAATGAAGGATATTGGAGGCATGTTTAAAATTGAAAGCGTCAACGGAACTAGCGTCTGGCTGGCAGTTCCCCTGGCCTGATAACTTTTGTTCTATTGGCAATTCTATC
>JBJMLW010000582.1:0-3860 GCA_045805105.1 Flavisolibacter sp.
CAATACAAAGGCCCGTGATGGTAAAGTGAAAGGGATTGGTATCGGCGCACCAAACGGGAACTATTATACGGGTACCATCGAATACGCACCAAACCTGCACTGGAAAGGAATTATTCCGCTGACAAAATTGATCACGGCAAAATTCGGTCTTCCTTCTTCTCTTACCAATGATGCCAACGCCGCAGCTGTAGGAGAAATGAATTATGGTGCTGCAAGAGGCATGCGGGATTTTATCATGATCACCCTCGGTACCGGCGTTGGAAGTGGAATTGTTGCAAACGGTCAATTAATTCTCGGGCATGATGGGTTTGCCGGTGAACTCGGACATACAACCATTCGTCCTGGTGGAAGAAAGCACTGGTCAACGGATCTTTATGGTACACTTGAAGCATATTGTTCTGCAACCGGAATTGTGTTAACTGCGCAGGAATTATTGAAGGAAAGTAAGGAAGATAGCCAGCTGCGTTCTTACGACGTGAAAAAACTCAACTCCAAAATCATCTGTGACCTTGCCTTAGGCGGTGACAGGATTTCCCAGGAAGTTTTCAGGTTTACCGGTCAGATTCTTGGAGAAGCACTGGCAAATTTTGTTATGTTTTCTTCTCCTGAAGCCATTGTTCTTTTCGGAGGTGTGATAAAGGCGGGCGATCTTATACTTGAACCCACACGTGAACATATGGAAAAGAATCTCCTTCCCATTTTCCAGAATAAAATAAAACTGATTTTCAGTGAACTGAAAGAAGCTGATGCGGCGATATTAGGAGCTAGTGCGCTTGTTTGGGAGATAAGGGAATAGGGATTGGGTATTCGGAATTTGCATCTTGTGATCAGTAAAGAATAAATGATACAAGTAATTCACCTTTGCTAAAGATATGATGGGCGAACTCGTAGCCGGAAGCAACTAAGTTATTTCTTGGTTTGAATAATAAAAACCGCCGGAACGGCACGTTGTGTTTTGTCAGATGGTTTGATCGTTTCTTTTCCATTCACCAGCAGGCAACTGCTTCCTCCACCATCCAGGTTTAAACCTTCCACGCATCCGAGGTCTTTCAGTATCTGCGCTTCTTCTGCAAGAGTTGCTCCGTGAGCTTCAGGATTTCTTCCTTCAATAACAAGTAAAATGAGTTTGTGATCTTTTGTATAACCAATAGCTGTGCGCGGATGCCTGTCATGAATTGCTTTTCCTGCAAACTTTAATTCTTCATTATTGGAAATCTGAATTTCTCCATTCTGTAACAACACCGGGCCGCCACCGATAGCTGTTTGCATTTTCCATTTTGTCAGAATGAATTTATCAGGTTCTGAGTAAACTGATGTCATTGATTCTAATTCACTGATTGAATGTTTCGTCAGGAAATCCTTAAATGGTTTAAAGGAAGATTGTATTCCGTATGCAAAATGTTTCGATGAGTCAGTAACCACCCAGGCAATATCAGCATTCCTTTTTTTGCTGATTCCAAAAGTTCCAGGAAAAATATGCCTGTATGTAAAAGTATCTTTTCCCCTGCCCGGAATGCTTTGCCTGTTGAATGATGTAAGCTTTCCTTTTGTTATAACAAGATTCAGGTTCTGGTTGGTTTCAAATGAAAAAAATGTTCCGTTCATCACAATTAACGGGTTATGATTTTTAGAATAAAACCCCGATGGCGTCAGTCTTCTGTGCAATGTGGTATCAGTGGTAAAATCAAGTTTCTTATCCCTGAGGTCTGCAACAAGATAAAATGCCCGGAACTTTCCTGTATCAGCTGGTATATCAGTAAAATAAATATGCATGGAAGATGGAAGCGGACCATAATCACTATCCACGTTTCTCCATCGTGAATCCTGTGCACAAACAACAATGAATGAAAGAGAAAACAGGATGAATGAAATAATATATTTCATCTGATAATAGTTGTGAATCCTTTCAGTGTTATTGGTTCATGCAAATAATTTTCACCCGTGATGTTCCAGATATAGGTTCCGCTTGCCTGCATGCTTCCATTGGTGATTCCATCCCATCCCTTTTTCATATCCGATGTGCTGAACATCACCTGACCCCACCTGTTGTAAACAATAAATTTTTTGAGCTTGCCAATGCCAACATATGTAGGCAGCAATAAATCATTCAAACCATCTGCATTGGGTGTAAAAGCTGTTGGTACATAAATGGCAGGTCCATTCATCGCTCTGATTTTTACCTGGTCAGTTGTAATACAACCCTGCGACGTTGTAACAGTGAGTAAATATGTCTGGTCTGCATCGATATTTCCTATCGGGTTGGCAATCGAAACATCCGACAACCCGGTGGCGGGCGTCCATAATAAATTTCCATTTCCGGAACCATGCAACTGGAAATCATGATTACGGATTACAACTGTATCATTTCCAGCAAATGCAACGGGGGCCGTTGTGCTGATCATATGAACCATGGTGTCCGAAGAGCATCCGTTTGCAGCAATAGCCCACATCTTTGTTGTAAAGTCTCCATATGGAAAATGATGGAAAGGATGCTGACTATTTTCATAATGCTGATCACCGTAATCCCAGTTCCATGAATTAACGGTTGTACTGTTATCCGTCTGGCTGCTGCTGAATGAAACATCTGAACAGCTTTGCAGAAACGAAGATGAAATAATCGGAACCGGAAGAATTGTAAATGCCGATGATGCTTGAGCTGCAGGACCACACTGGAACAATGATGTTACTGTAACATCCATTAAATGATTTCCTTCAGTAAAATTGTTGATTACCGGGATTCGATCTGTTGAAACAGAAATTCCATCCACTTTCCAGTCATAAGTGACACCTGTATTCTGTGAGGGAAAAATAATTTGAGGTGAATGATCAAGGCAGGCATCATTTACACTGATCTGCGCTGCAGGGATAGAACCGATGGTAATGATTTTCACTGTATCATTTTCACAACCATCAAGTCCTTTTATGTGAAGTGATACATTGTAATTTCCAGGTTGCTGATAAATATGAGGCGGCTGAGCAACATTGCTTGTTTGTCCGTCACCAAACTTCCAGCTATAGGAAATTATTGGTGCAAACGATACCGACTGGTCAATAAAATTTGTGGTTGTTCCAGCACATCCTCCATTGATTGCTGCATTTGTTATAAAATCCGGATTCAGTGCTGTGCAGAATTGCTGCAGATTTACCTGTCCCCCGGTTGCTCCTGAAAATCCCCAGAACACATTCGGATTGCCATTAAAAATTGTATTCACAAGGTCAACCTGTTTTTGTACCCTCAGTACACCATCAAAGTATGCGCGTAACCATTTTGTAGAAGGATCCCAGCTGATTCGAAGCTGGTGCCAGCGGCAATCCTCAACGTTGTCGGTTGTTGAAGATATGGGAACGGGTCCTGAAAGATCTCCGTTGTGATTGACGTTTCCGTTTGCCTGTATGCTGATATGATCATAAAACGGATCATTCTGATTGCTGTTCTGGTATGTATCCAATGCAATACCTATTGAGGGTGCAACACCACTGAAGCCCATACCTTCTCCTGTTGTACCTACGTTCGTACTTAATGGCTGAAGCATAAAAACAATTCCATCTGCTCCCTGGTCACTGCATCCAAGAAAAACATTAAACCAGAAATCAAATGGATTAAGGAGGCTTATTTTATTACTATTCCATACACTTCCGCTCAGTGTCATGTCCGGTGTGGTAAGCGTATAACAATTACAGGAGTTCTGTTTGGCAGACCCGTTCAGTATATATTGTGCGGGTGCCGGACAGGAGATAATCAATAAAAATATAATGGGAAAAACAGCCCTGGAAAAACAGTTCACTACCTAAAAATAATCAAACAGGTTAACTGTTTGCAATCGTTTGCTTCTGCTGCCATTCTTTTTTTCCAAGTCCTG
>JBJMLW010000583.1:0-8427 GCA_045805105.1 Flavisolibacter sp.
ATAACTATATTAAAAGATGCATTGCTGTTGCCGGAGATACAGTAAAAATTGTAAATGGAAATGTTTTGGTTAACAGTAAAAATTCTCCTTACCCGCCACAATCCCAGACAGATTATAAAGTATACACAAAAACAGAACTCAATCTGGATCTGCTTGAAGAAAATTATGGCGTTAATCCATCCCAGGTGCAGAGTGTGGATCCCAATTCATACCGTATGTATCTTACCCCCGAGAACGCACAGAAATTGCGAACCAACCCTGATGTTATCAATATTGCCCAGGTAATAGCAGATTCAATTACCACCTACGACTATAGTTTCCCGTTATATGTGCAACAGAATAAATGGACAATGGATAATTACGGACCCATCTGGATACCCAGGAAAGGTGCTACACTTCCGTTGAACCCCGGAAATTATTCCATCTATGAACGGGTGATCAGGGTATACGAGCATAACGATTTTTACTCTCAGAACGGCAAATATTACCTTAATGGAAAGGAAGTAAACAGCTATACTTTCAAGATGGATTATTACTGGATGATGGGAGACAACAGACACCTGTCGCAGGATTCAAGGTACTGGGGTTTTGTTCCGGAGGACCGCGTTGTTGGAAAAGCATGGCTGATCTGGTTTAGCTGGGAAAATGGTCCGCGATGGAACAGGTTGTTCAGGACTGTAAAATGATTTACCTTTAAGTGCCTTTCCGCATCAAGGAAAGGCATTTTTGTCTCTAATACTAAACTATGAAGGAAAATAAGTTTGAATTCAACTATAATGTTTTTGAAAGCATTGAAGAATTACCAGAAGATTTAAAAAAATTATTATCTGAAGCGCGTGCTATTACTGCACAGGCGTATGCTCCTTATTCAAATTTCCAGGTAGGGGCCATTGCAAAACTGGCCAATGGTGAAACAGTTACAGGAAGTAACCAGGAAAATGCTTCTTTTCCGGTAGGTCTATGTGCAGAAAGGGTTTTACTGGCATCAGTTTCTTCATTATATCCAAAGGTTCCGATTGATACAATTGCCATAAGCTATAAAAGTGAGAACGTTAAAAGCGATCATCCCATTTCACCATGTGGCATCTGTCGCCAGGCTTTGCAGGAATACGAAGGAAGGATCAGTCAACCTGTAAAATTAATCCTGGGTGGTATGACCGGACCTGTTTATGTAATTGACAGTGCCAGCAGATTATTGCCACTTGCCTTTACCAGCGAGGAACTTAGATAATAACTTGACGAGGAAAATAATAGTATTCTGTCTCTTGCCACTTTTAGCTGGTGCGCTCATTTATTTTTTTTACCGCAGACAAGGTATTTTAGGGATATCCTTTCCCGTCCGTAAAATGAATGACCGGATAATTATCTTTTTTATCAATACACTCCCTGATTTCCTGTGGTCGTTTTCACTTTCCAATGCATTATACCTTTATTCAATATCCATGAAATGGCCGTTTACAACGTCCAGTCTGCTGATTGTTCTGATACTACTTGTGGCTGAATCCGTACAGATCTTCATGCCTCACTATTTTACATTTGATATCGGGGACATATCAGCAGCAGTATTGGCCTTTTTGCTGTCATGCGTGATATTCAAAAGGTATTTTTATGGACGTCAAACGATTTAGGTTATTAGGACTTCCTGCTATCCTGCTTGGGTATACTTTACTCTATATCGCCACGACAAAGAAAGATAATTTTCGTTGCGATGAAACCTGCCAGAAATTCATGGGAATAGATACGCTCCTTCGTAAAAACAGGCCTTATATTTTGTATGGGCAACATTGCAAAGATTCGACAGTGTGTGTGTTTGTAAAGGATTCTCTAACACACAACGGGACTCAATTATCGGATACAGTTTGTATGTACATGAATGCCGTTTCCTTATTCCATTACAAGGTAATTATATCAAGCGTAATAACAGGTGATACACTGGTGAACAAAAAATGTCCCTAAAACATTACCTGCACACCATGATGATGTTTTGCTTCATGGTCAAGCAGCCATTTTTTCTTTGATAGCCCGCCTGTATAACCAATTAACATCTGGTTGCTACCGATTACCCGGTGACAGGGAACAATAATCGCGAGGTTATTTTTACCATTTGCAGAAGCAACTGCCCGGATGGCTTTCAAATCGCCATACCGTTTTGCCAGTTCGTTATAGCTGATGGTTTTACCATAGGGAATTTCATACAAGAGTTCCCAAACCTTCATTTGAAATGGTGTACCGTCCTGGTTAATTGGCAATGTGAAATTCTTTCTTTTGCCATTGAAATACTCATCAAGCTGCCTGCCGCACAGTTGTAATAACCTGTGGTTATGATTCACTAATTCAATTTCATCATTTGTAAATAAAACAGTTTTGATGTGTTTATCTGAACACTGAATTTTCAGTAGTCCAACAGGAGAAGAATAATATGCAGTATAGAGATTCATCAACCTATTTTCAAGCCATTTGAAACTGGCTGTTGTGGCTGCAATAAAACTACATTATTATTTTCATCATAAATTCCCAGCAGCAGGCACTCGCTTGTGAAACCTGCTATTTTTTTGGGAGGAAAATTGATGACTGCAATAACCTGCATTCCAACCAGCGTTGCCGGCTGGTAAAAATGTGTTACCTGGGCAGATGACGATTTAATTCCAAAAGATCCAAAATCGATCTGAAGTCTGAAGGCGGGTTTTTTTGCCTGGGGAAATTCATAAGCCTCAGTGATTGTGCCAACACGAATGTCTAATTTTTCAAAGTCGTTCCAGGAGATCATGCTGGTTGCTGGTTACCAGGTATTAAAAAAAGGAGATCTAAATTACTTCTTATTCGGTACCGAAAATAAAACCAGTAACAAAGACCCACGCTATCCCAATAAAATCGCCAGTTGTTTCAATTCATCCCTCTTATAGCCTTCTTTTTCATTATCAAAACATTTGGAAGCTTCTTCGAGGAGTTGCTGCACAACACGCGTATTGGAAAGCGGTTTGAAATAGGAGGGGACAGGAGGAACAGATATCCTCTTGAAATAATTTTCAACGTCCTTATGTGTAAACACCATTCCACTTGAAGGGTCAATAAAAAATTCGATTTTACTCTGGTAATCATCATTCGATTCATTGCTGTAACCAGGTTTGAAATAGGCAAGAACAAACTGGCGCGGTACACCAATAGCCTTCACCGGGATATCAAGCAGGTCGCACAGGATGAGGTACAGAATTCCATTACTTAACTGGTTGCCTCTTTTTGCTTCAAGGACCTTGTGAATAAGGAATTCATTGATTTCATTGTAGGCAACTTCAGTTCCTTTCAGATTATAATAACTATAAAGTATACCGGTTACAATGCGCACCTGTTCCAGTGGGGTAAGATAATTATTCAGTTCCAGCCAGATATTTCGCCTGATCTTTTCAACTTCCAGCAGCGTAGCACTTGTTGAAAGATCGGGGTATTGAAATTTTGAAACCAGGAGCGCCCCCACAAGAAGGTCGTGGTGACCTGCAAGCGACCACTGTCTGAAGTCTTCTGTAAGATCGGTATAATGAAGCCGGTGAATGATTAATTCTATCCTTTCCTGGATATGTTCATTGGGTGTAGTTTCCCATAAATGCTCAAGGTTTGGAATGATGGTTTTTCCAAAATGGACAATCTTTGTAGATACAGCTCCAAAGACTTCTTCATCCGGATCATCGATCAGTTTAAACAGAGCGGATATTTCTTTTGTTTCTTCCATGTAGTTCTCCACGTAATATTATTATTTTCTCAATATATAAGTTATTTTATGAAATAAAAAGTAAGGACAGCTATTGATGTACCTACTGTGCCAAGGAGGCACAATAAAGCTTTTAGCCCGGCAAGAATTTCCATACCGGACCAATAGGCTGGTTAAACAATTAGCTATGGAGGAATACCTCACTTTTTTCCTGAAGATTTCGAAGAACCTTTTTTTACGGCACCTTTTTTTGTAGCAGTTTTTTTAGTGCCTGCCTTTTTGGTTGCAGCTTTTTTTGAAGCTTTTTTTGAAAAGGCTCCTGGTACCTGTTTTTCAATCATTCCTTTCACATCTTCGAGAGATAGATTTGCCAGTTCTTCAGATGTGAATTTTTCACCTTCTTCTTTTCTGCCAAGCTTGAGCATTTTTTTACCAAACTTGATAAAAGGTCCCCATCTTCCATTTTCAATGGAAATTTTTTCCGAAGGCCAGTTCTGGATGTAACGGTTGGCTTCCTTGGCCAGTTTTTTTTCAATGAGTTCTTCAATGTCTTTCTGTGAAAGCGAGTCGAAATTGTATGCTCTCGGAACATTAATAAATAAATCTGCGTATTTGATAAATGGGCCAAACCGTCCTTTTCCTTTTGTTACGGGTTGTCCTTTATATTCAGCGATGGGTGCATCAACGCGTTTTTTTTCTTCAATCAATGCAACAGCCTTTTCGAGATCCAGATCCAGTGGCTCAATTCCCTTTGGAATGGAAATAAACTGTTCGCCAAATTTTACATAGGGCCCAAATCTCCCAACATTAACTGAAACTTCATTTCCTTCGTAAGTACCAAGGGCTAATGGAAGTTTAAAAAGATCCATTGCTTCCTCATACGAAATTGTTTCAATACTCTGATTCTGTTTGAGCCTTGCAAATTTTGGCTTCTCTTCATCTTCAGTACGTCCAATCTGCACCATAGGACCATATCTTCCCATACGGGCGACAACAGGTTTACCATATTCATTCTTGCCGAGTTCTCTTTCACCTTTTATCCGTTCTGCAGTTTCAATGGTTTTCTCTACATCTTTTTTAAATGGATTATAGAAATCATCAAGCATTTTACTCCACCGCATTTTCCCCTGGGCAACTTCATCAAATTCTTCCTCTATGCGTGCAGTGAAACCATAATCCATGATGTCATCAAAATACTGCTTCAGGAAGTCTGTTACTACCAGGCCCAGATCTGTGGGAAAAAGCTTGGATTTTTCTGCTCCTGTATTTTCAGTTTCTGATTTTTTTGTTACCTCGTCTTTATTCAAAACGAATACTATGTAAGACCGCTGTACACCTTCTTTATCTCTCTTTTCAACATAACCCCTTTTCAAAATTGTTGAAATAGTAGGCGCATATGTTGATGGACGTCCGATTCCAAGTTCCTCCAGTTTTTTTACAAGGGATGCTTCCGTATAACGCGGCAGGGGGCGTGTAAACCTTTCAATGGCTTTCATTTCCCTGAATGCAAGTTGCTGTCCCGCTTTAAGGGGGGGAAGCATTCCTTCCTTTGTTTCATCACCTTCAGCTACATCTTCATCATCTACATCTTCCCTGTAAACTTTCATGAAACCTTCAAATTTCATCACTTCCCCTTCGGCTGTCAGTTCTGCATTATTCGTGGAAACATTAATACGAGCAATGGTACGTTCCAGTTCTGCATCTGCCATCTGACTCGCCATTGTTCTCTTCCATATCAATTCATATAATCTTTTGAGATCAGGATCATTTACCGTGGAATTCGACATATAAGTTGGCCTGATTGCTTCGTGTGCTTCCTGTGCAGATTCGTTTTTATTTTTAAATTTTCTTGACTGGTAAAATTTTGGACCAAAAGACTGGGTCACTGTGTTCCTGATGTCGGTCATTGCTGTTTCACTCAGGCTTACGCTATCTGTACGCATATAAGTGATGTGACCATTTTCGTAAAGTTTTTGTGCCAAAAGCATTGTTCTGCTTACACCATAACCCATTTTGCGGCTGGCTTCCTGCTGCAATGTTGAAGTAGTAAATGGTGCAGCAGGTGAACGCTTTGTAGGTTTTACCTGTATATCTTTTACTTTATACGATGCACCGATACATTCTTTTAAAAAATTTTCCGCATTTTCTGCTTTTGGAAAGCGGGAACCTTCAGCTTTAAAAGTAATCTGCCTTCCTGTGTTGTCAGGTGCATTGAACAAAGCTTCAACCCTGAAACTACTTTGTGGCTTGAAAGCATTGATTTCTCTTTCCCTTTCTGCAATCAAACGAACGGCTACACTTTGAACACGACCTGCACTCAGGTTATTTTTCATGCTCATCTTTCGCCAAAGAACAGGACTTAATTCAAATCCCACAATCCTGTCAAGAATTCTTCTTGCCTGCTGCGCATTTACCAGGTCCATGTTTACTGTTCGGGGATTGCTGACAGCCTTTTCGATGGCAGGCCGCGTGATTTCATGGAAAACAATTCTTTTTGTTTTGGAAGGATCCAGGCCAAGTACTTCACACAGGTGCCAGCTGATGGCTTCTCCTTCACGGTCTTCATCGGTAGCGAGCCATACTTCTGAACTTTTCTTCGCCATCTGCTTCAGGTCTTTAACTACCTTCTGCTTTTCCTCCGGCACTATATAACGCGGCTTGAAATGGTTTTTTATATCAATTCCCATGTCGTCCTTTTCAAGGTCACGGATATGCCCAAAGCAGCTCCTGACCTCGAAATCCGGGCCCAGAATTTTTTCAATTGTCTTTGCCTTTGCTGGCGACTCCACGATCAACAAATTCTTCGGCATACGTTCTGATTCAACTCCTTTTTTTACACTTGCGGACATGCAAGTATAGTGCAAGTAGATTAATTCAATAAAAACTCTGGTTTTAGTAAAGTGCTTTTACGAACACTTATTTCAGTTGCGCAGCAATAAGAGCAGTAAGTTTTTCAGACCATTTTTCATATGCTTTAGGCGAAGGGTGGAGACCATCTTCAGCTATCATTTTACTGTCACCCCTGCCTTCTCTTGATTCTGATGTTATGTCAAGATACTGGATTTTATATTGAATGGAAAGCGCCCTTCCCACTGTATTGAAGACATCAATATCTTTTGCAATTTTAGCTGTTTCCATCGATGCTGCAAAAGGTGTATGGCTGTAATCGGGAATCGAAATCAGGATCACATGATCTTTTTTTCCGTTTGCCAGTTCAATCGCTTTTTTTATAAGTATTTCCAGCTCTTCTTTATACTGAATTACATCATGACCACGATACTGGTTATTGACACCGATCATTAACGAAACAAAATCATATTTATTGAGAAAGCGGTACCCCTTCAAAGCTTCATCAAGTTCATCAGTTGTCCATCCCGTTTTGG
Source organism: Flavisolibacter sp. (assembly GCA_045805105.1). Taxonomy (GTDB): domain Bacteria; phylum Bacteroidota; class Bacteroidia; order Chitinophagales; family Chitinophagaceae; genus Flavisolibacter. Next base: position 7,087 of record JBJMLW010000583.1, read on the forward strand.
CAACAATCTCCGGTGCAGAAAATAAAAAATCCTTTTTTCTCAATTGCAGAACTGTCTGGTAAGGCAGGCTTCTGTAAAGTGGAATAGATTCACCCACAGTATAAGAATCGCCAAGGCAAAGCAGGTTATAATGATTCATATATTTCTATCTCCTGTAAATGACATATCATAGAAAATCGATGATCTGTTTACACACCGTACTATCCCTGTAAATCCGGCGATGTCCCAAACCTTCCGTTATTATAAAATGAAAATTAGGATAATTCTTTTCAATGACCGGCTCAACATCTCTCAATGGTGTCATCTGATCCTCTTTATCCTGCAAAAACAATACCTCGGCTTTTATCTTTCCCGCAACTCTTGAAACAGAATACCAGTTAGGGGGAGTACCCCCGATATCGGTAATCAAACCATCGAATTCGTTGCGAACACCTTCGTCTAGTTTCATCAATGAAAAAAAATTATCTATTGCTGTGGTAGTTTCAGTAGCCGGTGCTATGAGTACAGCCCGTAACGAAGCATCATGTTTGATTTCTTCAAGCGCCAACATGAGACTTAGTCCGCCGAAGGAATGTGCAATAAATGAGTCAATCGGTCCAAAGTGATCAAAAATATATTGCACCATTTTTTTGTAAGTAAGAACATTAATCTTTTTACCCGTACTTCTTCCATGGGCAGGTGCATCGAAAGCCAGAACTTCATATTCCTTTTTTATGAGAGGCTTTATATAACGGTCGAAGTTGATCACACTGGATTCAAAACCATGAAGGATCAATGCTTTCTTTTTCGATGGATGATTCCACCTGTAACCACGTACAATATTACCTTCGAATGTAAAATGAAGCTTTTCCGACTTTTCAAAAACCGGTGGCAACCGCTTTTTATTACGATATTGGGGCGTGCAGAATAAATCAAACGCCTTCTCAGCAGCTTTTCTTTTGGAAATGGAAGAAAGTACTTTGAATTTTGTACGTATATATTTTAATGCTAGTTGCTGTGCCAGTTGCATGAATCGTAAGGATTTGCCTAGATGATTTATTAAATATGGCGTTCACGATCACCATGACTGTGAACCTCTGTAAAATCCAAAGATCGAGTTTTCGTGTTTTACTTTATCATTGCTGTTTCTTTCCTGATAATTGTAAGCTGGGATTATTAAGAACGTGGAAATTATCATTTACAGGTCAATCAATCCATAATGGATATTGTAATCATCGGAACCGGAAATACTGCAAGTATTCTCGGCCGCAAATTAAAAGCGGCGGGTCACAGGATTCTGCAGGTATTCGGCCGCGACTCCATGGCTGCAAGTAAACTTGCATATGAACTTGGAACGGAGTC
>JBJMLW010000584.1:0-7044 GCA_045805105.1 Flavisolibacter sp.
CAGCATGAAATTTCTTTATTTGAAAAAGAAGGCAGATATTCAATTCCTGTTGATGGCGATGAGGCTGTTGAATTGATATTAACTGACGTAGAAATTAGTTCCGAGGACATACCGGGCTGGACAGTAGCCGGCAAGGGTATTCTCACCGTTGCACTGGATATAAATGTAACTCCCGAACTCATACAGGAAGGAAATGCACGCGAATTCGTAAACCGGATTCAAAAGATCAGAAAAGATAGCGGTTTCGATGTCACTGACAGGATTGAAGTGAAAGTGGCTGCCAATAATGGTATCAGCCAATCTTTAGCTAAGTATAATGATTATATTTGCGCCGAAATTCTGGCAGACCGCTTGGAACTTACAACGCAAATCGACGATGGCGTAGAAATAGAGGTTAACGACAACCCATTAAAAGTCATGGTCTTAAAAAGGGTTAAATAAAGTATGGCTACAAAAAAGCAACCACCAAAAAAGGCAGCTAAACCTGCAAAACAAAACCGGGCGACCGCCGGAAAGTCTCCCGCAAAGCCATCCCGTCCAACCGGAAACAAAGCTGTTCCTAAAAAAGCAGCCAAACCATCATCGGTAAAACCCGCTGCTAAAAAGGCTGCACCGGTTTCAAAAAAGCCATTGAAAAAAGCACCTGCACCTGTTTTGAAAAAAACTGCACCTGTAGCCAAGAAACCAGTGATACAGGATAAAAAAATCGTTCATCCGGCTCCCCCTGTAAAAGCAGCAGTTCCCGTAAAACAGGGAACACCCGTGGAACCGGTTAAAAAGCCTGCAGTGACAGCGCCGTCTCACCAGGAAATTAAACCGGCAATCAAGCCCCTTGTAAAACCAGTACCAAAAAAAGATCCACCCAAACCAACGAAAGTTATTATTCCAAAAACATCAACTACTAAAGCTGTGAAATACGATCCTGATTTTACCAGGTCAGTGCTCGATACACCACAGCATGTAAATACAGGCCCCACAATGAGATATTCAGATGCAGAACTTGCGGAGTTTAGAGAATTGATTCTGAAAAAACTTGAAACAGCGAAAAAAGAACTTGCTTACCTGCAGGGTCTTATCACCCGGAAGGATGAAGGCGGCGATATGGAAGATGGCCGCTACATGACCATGGAAGATGGAAGCATGAGTATGGAGCGTGAACAGTTGAGCCAGATGGCAAGCCGCCAGATTCAGTTCATCGATCATCTTGAAAAGGCAATGATGCGTATAGAAAATAAAACCTATGGTATCTGCCGCGTTACAGGAAAGCTAATCGACAAGGCCCGGCTTCGGGCAGTTCCGCATGCCACATTGAGCATCGAAGCGAAGCAGATGATGAATAAATAGTCATTAGTCTACAGTCATTAGTTGTCAGAATGGGTCCTTTAAGAAATGAGTTTTCTAATAAAGTGTCATAGTATGAAGCTTGAAGATTCTTACTTTTTGATAAACACCTGTATGCCTACTCCGAGGTTTACACTATTGCCGGTAAACTTTTGTGATGGCTGGAATTTCTGAGTAAGATCCGGTGCTGCAGGCGATGTATAATCTCTTAAATCGGTTGTTTCTGTTTTATATTTCGAGTAGGAAAAAAGATAACCAGCAAACGCATCCAAACCTACCTGCTGACTGATCATTTTTGTAAAACCGAAATTCAGCCCTGCATTCATGAATGCTCTGCCTGATGATTTTCCATCATAACTTTCCTTATAAGCTCCAAGGAAATCTGTTCCATAAGAGAACCCATTTGAACTTCCAAAGCCGGATCCTCCACTAAGGTATAAATGTATAAAAGGTCGAAAATTTTTATCAATAGAAAAATAATAACGCAGAAACACACCGGCTCCAAAATCCGTATTCGAAGATTCAGTGCTGCTGAATATGGTATCGCTTAAAGATTTATTATTCAGCTTTTCGTATGTTGACTGAAGCAGGAGTGATGCACCGGCAATTGTTTGATTGTTTAAAAAGATTCCGTAAGATGGTGTTATGCTGAGCGAGAATTTTTTGCTGTCAGTTACGTAACCGGGTGCAGTAGGATAAGAATATTTTGTTGAGCCGGCGGAAAACATTCCACTTGCAACAGAAACTCCGATCACGCGGCTTCCTTTGGAAAACTGACTGTAAGAAAAATGAAATGATGACAGAACAAAAAGCAGCAAAAAGTATTTCATTTGCATAGCAGAATTTGAATAATGTAAATGTAATTCACCATTGGAATCTGCCTCTTTATTTTCGTTCAAAAGCACTATTATTATTGTTGGAAAATCAATACATAACCATTATTTTTACTGCTATTACAAACTATAACAAAACTGATTTATGAGAAATATGCGCATCCTTTCTCTGGCGTTATTTGCATTTATTTTTATAGCTGGTTGCACTAAAGAAGGTCCTCAGGGTCCTCAAGGCCCAACCGGCCCGCAAGGTAATCCAGGTGTTTCAGGTGGTGCAGGTTCAACCGGTCCTGCCGGCCCCGCAGGTCCTGCCGGTCCTCAGGGTCCAGTTGGTCCAGCTGGTCCTTCGGGAACAGCCAATGTAATTTATTCAGGCTGGTTTGCTGCAAGTACACTTACATGGGCGGATTCTACTCATGCTGATTACGGAACAATTTCCAGAGGTAACAGGGCTGCACCAGGTGTAACGGCTGCGGTAATTGATAACGGTGTTGTTTTATCATATTACAGGGATGCAACTGCTGGAACAACAACTCTCCCTTATACTTTTGGTAATACAACGACCTCCACCATCAAACAATATAATTCCATTCTTAAAGCAGGAACGATAACTTATTTCGCAGCAAATCTTACTACGGGAACTGCAAGTGGTGTAATACCTCCCGGAGAATTCAGGTATGTGATCATTCCAGGTAGTGTTGCCGGTTCAAGAACAATGAGTACAGCCAACAGGTTTACTACTGAACAACTTCAATCCATGACATATGCACAGATTGCAAAGTTGTACAACATTCCACCGAATGGCTCCAATTAATCAATAATTTAAACCGGCTGATGCCGGTTTTTTATTTCATTTCTCTATTCATCTGCAACATTCGCTGACTGTATCTTTACACAGAATAAGATACAACATGACAGTTAGCTTTTCATATGATAAAAAGCAGGTGCTTCAGGCGCTGCGTTATCATTTCCTCAGTAAAATGGAAATCAGGATTATGATTATCCTTGTGAATGTTTTTGCATTGCTGTCTGCCGTACTTTTTTATTTCCGGAAAATTTTACCACTTGCTTTTCTTGTAGGTTCGTTTTTGTGGTTTTCATTAATGATTGTGTTCTGGTTTGTATTGCCGGGAATGGTTTACCGCAGGGCTGCAACGTTCAGGGATCATTTTACCATGAAGTTTGAGGACGCTGATTTTACAGTGGGAAATGAAAGAGGATCACGTTCATGGCCATGGAATGCGTTGAGTACTTTTCTTGAAACACCGCATTTCTTCCATTTATATTTTGATAACAGATCTTTTTTTCTGGTACCTAAAAATGGATTTGCAAACAACGATGAAATTTACCAGATGAGAAACATGCTGAAGGAAAAAGTCAGGAAATGATCAGAGTTCTTTTTCCATAACATAATGTGGAATGGTAATCTCATTAAATTCCTTTCCGCGTGCCCTGTACCCCATTTTTTCATAAAAGCCGAGAGCATTTTTCCGGGCATGCATTGTAATTTTTTTATAACCCCTGTCTCTGGCCAGGTTTTCGGCAAATTGCATGAGGGCTCTGCCAATTCCTTTTCCCTGAAGATCGTTGATCACTGCCATTTGCCGGAGGCGTACGGTTTCGGGATCTTCCTCAACCAGCATACAGCATCCCAGCATCTGATCATCTTCGTACGCGGCAATATGAAGGTTGCTTTTTTCTTTTTCAAGTTCATCGCTGGAAAATGTGAGGCCGAGTGGCTTACGTAAAATATCATCCCGCAGCTTTAGCATCTGCTGGTATTCAGCCGTTCCATGATCAATGATTTTCAACGCCATTCCCGTTCTGATTGAGTGGTTCAATTTACAAAGATCTGTTCACCCGGCAAATTGCAACTTTATAGCACAAGTATAAAACCATCCCTTATAGTTCATATTAGTTTACTGAAATGATCAATCACTTGGTTAATTCAAAATCTTATATTTTTGCACCACTATAACCAAACTTTTACAAAATGTCAGACATTGCAGCAAGAGTAAAAAAGATCATTGTAGACAAATTAGGAGTTGACGAAGCAGAAGTAACGAATGAGGCTTCTTTTACCAATGACCTGGGTGCCGATTCATTAGACACCGTTGAGCTCATTATGGAATTTGAAAAAGAATTCAATATCTCAATTCCGGATGAGCAGGCTGAGACCATTACTACTGTCGGTCAGGCTGTTTCCTACCTGGAAGAGCATGCTAAATAATTATTGAGCTTTTTCTTAGACTTATAATACTCCGCCTTCTGTTTGCAATAGCATCGTAGAAGGCGGTTTTTATCTTACATAAATTATTTCGAAGGATGCAGTTAAAGCGTGTAGTCATCACCGGAATGGGAGCCATTACACCTCTTGGGAATTCAATTACCGAATATTGGAATAACCTCAGGAACGGTGTGAGTGGCTGTGACTTCATAACAAATTTTGATGCATCCAAATTCAAAACCCGATTTGCCTGTGAGATCAAAAACTTTGACCCTGTAAATTTTCTGGATAAAAAAGAGGCACGTAAACTCGACAGGTTTACTCAGACCGCAGTAGTGGCGAGTGACCAGGCAGTTAAAGATGCGGGGATTGACGAGAAGAATGCAAACATGGACAGGGTGGGTGTTGTATTTGCGAGCGGTATTGGTGGTTTGATCACCTTCCAGGAAGAAGTTGTGAATTTTGCAAAAGGTGATGGTACACCAAGGTTCAACCCTTTCTTTATTCCTAAAATGATCCTGGATATAGCTGCCGGTCATATTTCTATGCGACATGGATTCCGTGGACCCAACTTCGCGGTGGTGAGTGCCTGTGCTTCCGCAACAAATGCCATGATGGAATCATTTAACCTGCTTCGGCTCGGTAAGGCTGATATCATTATTACCGGAGGTGCAGAAAGTGTGGTGAGTGAAGCCGGGGTAGGAGGTTTTAACGCAATGAAGGCGTTGAGTGAAAGGAATGATGATCCAAAAACAGCTTCCCGTCCATACGATAAAGATCGTGATGGTTTTGTAATGGGAGAAGCAGCAGGTGTTCTGGTTTTTGAAGAACTGGAACATGCATTGAAACGCGGAGCAAAAATATACTGTGAAGTTGCAGGTGCAGGTGCCACTGCAGATGCGCATCATATCACCGCACCACATCCCGAAGGATTGGGAGCAAAGAACGTAATGCTGCAGGCGCTTGAAGATGCAGGTATGAAAACTACCGATATTGATTATATCAATACGCACGGAACATCAACGCCACTTGGCGATATCGCAGAAGTAAAAGCCATTACTTCAGTTTTCGGTGACCATGCATATAATCTCAATATCAGCTCAACAAAGTCCATGACCGGACATTGCCTCGGGGCGGCAGGTGTTATTGAAGCCATTGCATGTATTATGTCGGTGCAGAATGATATTGTACCACCTACCATCAATCATTTCACTGATGATCCGGAATTAGACCCAAAACTGAATTTTACTTTCTGGAAAGCAGAACACAGAAAGGTAGATGCAGCTCTAAGTAATACATTTGGATTCGGAGGTCATAATGCTTGCATGATTTTCAAAAAATATTCTGCATGAACGTAATCATATTTCCTCCATGCAGAAAAAAGTTGTAGTTTAAAATCTGTGGATTTTTGGAAATCATTCTATAAAAAACATGCCGATCCTTCTTTCAAAAAACAGTTGAAGGGTGTTCTGGGTTACTCACCTGGCAATCTTTCCCTCTATAAAACTGCACTTACACACCGGTCTGTAAAAGATACTATCGATGAAAATAATGAGCGGCTCGAATATCTTGGAGATGCCATTCTGAGTGCACCTGTTGCTGACTATCTGTTCAAGCGGTACCCGTACAAAGAAGAGGGTTTTCTTACAGAAATGCGGAGCAAGATGGTGAACCGTCAGCAGCTGAATGAAATTGCAGTGAAGATGGGATTGAAGAAAATTACGCTCTATAACACGTCTGATGCTTCACTTAAAACAAGCCAGATATTTGGAAACACCCTTGAAGCGCTTGTCGGCGCTATTTATCTCGATCTCGGTTATAAGAAAACAAACAAATGGGTAAATGAACGCATCGTGATCCCACATATGTTTGTTGAAGATCTTGAGATCCTCGAGATCAATCACAAAAACAAATTATACGGTTGGGCTAACAAAAATGGCAAACACCTCGAATTTGAAACACTTAATGAGCAAATGGAAAATGGTCGCCGCCTTTTCACCATTGGCGCCGTTATCAACGGAAAAGTTATTGCACAGGGTAAAGCCTTCAATAAAAAAGATGCGTCACAGATTGCAGCTCAACTGGCGGTAGAAAAACTTGGAATTGTAAATTCAGATTCACCTGATATAGGATAAGAAAGCTGCGAGCTGCTAGCTTCGAGCCTCGAGACTTTGATAATACGAAGATTTCCTTCTATAACCATCGAAGTAATGGGAAGCAAACAAGGAGCTCTATACATTGGTTAAGACTCAACCGAAAAATGGAGCTTATCATTTACAGTAAATAAATCATTACATAAACGACCCATCCGCGAAATCTGTGTGATCCCATCCGCGAAATCTGTGTAATCCGTGCAATCAGTGATAAAAAAATACCTCCGGTAGAAACCAGAGGTCTATTCCTCAACGCCTAAAATATTTATAAAATAATTTGTTTCGCTACATGCAAATCATGTGCATCATTCAGGCTTATGATACAATTGCCTTTTATTCTTGTTGTAATTTTTACATATCCTGAAGGATTCTGAATGTTCTGCTGATCCAGCAGCTGGCCACTCAGAGAATATATCTGAACAGATATTTTTCCTTTTACTTCATTAATGAATTGCAGATATACCTCGTTCTGTGAAGACGTAATATGAAC
>JBJMLW010000585.1:0-4539 GCA_045805105.1 Flavisolibacter sp.
ATTATTCATACCTGGGATACCAGCAGCCTTTATTATTCCAGTTGATCCCAACACTTGCATCACAGTTTGCAGATGTGTTTCCCGAACTTCAAAAACAGGAAGCGTTTGTAACAAGAGTGATTCGTGAAGAAGAAGAAGCCTTTTTAAGAACATTAGGAAAAGGAATTACGCGATTCAGCAACTATATTGAATCTGCTTTACAAACAGATGGGAAAAAGAAAATCATTTCGGGTGCATTTGCATTTGAGTTGAATGATACATATGGTTTCCCTGTTGACCTTACAGAATTAATGGGACGTGAAAGCGGCTGGACCGTTGATAAAAAAGGTTACGAGGAAGAAATGAAGAAGCAGAAAGACCGTTCAAGGGCAGCAACAACTCTAGACACAGGCGACTGGACAATTGTGAAAGAAGGTACAAGTAATGAATTTATCGGGTACGATACACTTGAAACAAAAGCACAGGTACTGCGTTACCGCAAAGTAAAATCAAAGAACAGGGAAGCATGGCAGGTAGTTCTTGATAAAACACCTTTTTATGCGGAAAGTGGCGGCCAGGTGGGTGATACAGGAACCATGATGGCCGGACCGTCGCGCTTTTCTATTATTGATACGCGAAAAGAAAATGACCTCATTATTCATATTGCATCAGAAATTCCTTCACAACTTGATAATATAGTAACTGCAAGTGTAGACGCAGTGAAAAGAAAACATACTGCGGTTCATCATACAGCAACTCATCTTCTTCACGCTGCGCTGAGAAAAATTCTGGGTACACACGTAGCGCAGAAAGGTTCCCTTGTTAATGCTGATTACCTGCGTTTCGATTTTTCACATTTCAGCAAAATGACCGATGAGGAAATCAGGAAGGTAGAAGAAATGGTAAATGAAAAGATCCGTGAAAATATCCCGGTGGTTATCCGTTACATGGCAAAGGACGAAGCCGTAAAAACAGGAGCCATGGCATTATTTGGTGAAAAATATGGCGATACCGTGCGGGTGGTTACCATTGATCCTTCCTATTCTATTGAACTTTGCGGTGGCACACATGCAGGTGGAACCGGTGAACTCGGATTTTTTAAAATCACATCTGAATCTGCAATTGCAGCAGGGGTCCGCAGAATTGAAGCGGTGAGCGGGCTCGCAGCAGAAAAATTTATCAGACAACAAACCGATGAGTTGGGAAAGGTGAGAGAAGCATTAAAAAATCCGGCTGATATTATGAAAGCAATTCAGAATATCAGTGATGAAAATGCTATGCTGAAAAAGAGTCTTGAAAAATATTCCATTCAACAACTCCGGGGATTGAGTGATTCTCTGGCTAAAAAAGTAAAGGAACAGAACGGTTACAATTTCCTTGGAGAAATAGTAGAGGTCAGTAATCCAGATGAATTAAAAAAACTGGCATTCGATCTTAAACAGAAAATCCTGCAACCAATCATTGTTCTGGCTGCTTCTATAGATGGAAAGGCTCATGTTGTTCTTTTATTTGATGAACAGATTGCCCAGGCAAAAGATCTTGATGCAGGCTTACTAATTAAACAGAAGATCGGTCCAATAATCAAGGGCGGAGGTGGTGGTCAAAAGACTTTTGCAACAGCAGGCGGCCAGGATACAAATGCCCTTTCTCAGGTAATTGAGACCGTTAAAAGCCTGCTTTAGGCCTTTTAACATTTTAACATTTGCGAAAGTTTTCGTATTTCAGAAAACCTTCTATATTTGATCTACGAAATTTAACGTAGTACACATAAATCGCATGTTTATGAATCAAATTATCAAAAATGGGTTACTCATTGCAGGGATTGCATTGTTAACCGTACCGGCAGCAGTTTCTGCCCAGGACACAAAGGTTAAGGACAATGAAGACAAGTACAAGGTAAAAGAGGATAAATACAAGACAGAAAAAGACAATGTAAAAGATAACATCCAAAACATTACCATTACAAGAAATGGCGATTCGAAAGAAAAAATGGTCATTGAAATTAATGGTGACAAGGTAAAAATTAATGGTAAGGATCCAAAAGATGTAGCTGATGTTCATGTGAACGTTAATAATATCAAAGGTGCCAATGTGTACCGTTTCAATACCGCTAACGGCCAGAACTGGAGTTACAATTTCAATGCAGATGATCATATGTCGTTATTCACAGAAGATGATAACCGTGCGATGCTGGGTGTTGTAACTGAAGGCAATGATAAGGGGGCGGAGATCATGTCTATTACAAAAGAAAGTGCTGCTGAAAAAGCAGGTTTGAAAAAAGGTGATATCCTGCTGAAGATCGGTGATACAAAAATTGAAAGCACGGATGACGTAACTGAAGCCATTCATTCGAGAAAGCCAGGTGATAAGGTGAATATTACTTATCTCAGAGATGATAAAGAAAATAAAGCAACCGCTGAACTGGGCAAATGGAAAGGCATTAAAATGAATGCCATTGCAGCTCCTAAAATTGAAGGCTTTGGTGGTCAGTGGAAAGAAATGTCACCGAGTATGGAAGGACCGATGGTATTTGACAGGAATGGAGCAGTGATGGCAATGGGCCGTCCAAGACTTGGACTTTCCATCCAGGATACTGATGATGGTGCAGGTGTAAAAGTTCTTGATGTTGACGATGACAGCCCCGCTGATAAAGCAGGAATAAAGGAAGATGATATCATTGTAGGTGTTAACGATCATGAAGTAACAGGAACAGATGACGTTACAAAAGCAATGAGAGAAAAAGACAAAAGCTCTTTTACCTTCCGTGTAAAGCGTGATGGTAAAACACAAAATATTGAAGTAAAGATTCCGAAAAAGCTGAAGACAGCGGATCTTTAAGAGGCTTCGAGCTGTGAGCTACGAGCTCTGAGACCTATAGTTCAATTTGTGCTTTGTGTCTCGCAACTCGAAGCTGACAGCTCGCAGCTTACTAAAACTTAGTTCTTATTTCTTATGTGCATTAACCCCTGTCCTTTCCAGGATGGGGGTTCTTTTTTTGGAAAAAAATAGAATATCGAATATTGAACAAGGAATATTGAATATCGAAGTGACCCAATTAAGATCGATCATCGCTGGTGCGAAGCTAGCAGCGCGCAGCTAGCAACTCGCAGCTTTATTCCCGATATTTGTCCCGATGGAAATTTCCGATCAATACGAAATCGTTGTTGGACTGGAAGTGCATGCACAGTTGCTGACCAGTACAAAACTGTTCTGTGGCGATACAACTGAATTCGGACGGGAACCAAATACACAAACGAGTGTTGTTTCACTCGGACATCCGGGTACATTGCCTCGTATGAACAGGAGCGTAATTGTAAAGGCTGTTACACTTGGCATCGCCTGTAATTGTGAAATTGTTCATCAGAACTATTTTGCAAGAAAAAATTATTTTTATCCCGACCTGCCTAAAGGTTACCAGGTATCTCAACATACAACGCCCATATGCCGGAATGGGTTTCTGGAAGTAGTAACTAAAAATGAAAGCAGAAGGATCCGCATCAACCGGATCCATATGGAAGAAGATGCAGGCAAGAGCCTTCACGAGGAAGGCACTGATTTCAGCAGCATTGATTGCAATCGTGCTGGTATGCCTCTTCTGGAAATTGTAACAGAGCCTGATATCAGGTCAGCTGAAGAAGCTTCAGCTTTTGTTACGCAGTTACGCAAGCTTGTACGTCACCTGGGCGTTTGTGATGGCAACATGGAAGAAGGAAGTCTCCGGTGTGATGTAAATATATCTGTCCGCGAAAAAGGCGATGCAGTTCTTGGTACCAGGGTTGAAATAAAAAACCTCAATTCGATACGCTTCATCAGGAAGGCCATTGAATATGAAAGCACCCGGCTAATAGGAATGCATGCAGCAGGTGAACGTATACTTCAACAGACCCGCGGACTCGATGAATCCACTTTTTCAACCTATGCAATCCGCACGAAGGAAGATGAAGATGATTACCGTTATTTTCCGGAACCCGATCTGCCGCCTTTTCAACTTTCTGATGAAATGATTTCAGAAATCAGGCAGCAGATGCCTGCACTCCCGGCAGCAATTAAAAAGAAGTTGCTGGAGGTTTATCATTTGCCTGAATATGATGCTTTACTCCTTTCAGACGATCCCGAACTGGTTGAATTATTCTTTGAACTTGCAGCCGTTACAAAAAATTACAAGGTTGCAGCAAACTGGGTGAACGGACCAGTAAGGCAATATCTTTCTAACAGGGAAATTCAACTGCACGAAACCACAATCAGTGCTGCACCAATTGCAAATATGATTAAACTAATCGATGAAGGAAAAATCACATATGCCATAGCTTCACAGAAAATTTTTATGAAGATTGCCGAACAGTCTTCGTTTGATGTAGAGAAGTTTATCAATGATGAAAACCTGCAAATACAGAATTCATCGGTTGAAATAGATGAGCTGGTGCAAAAAGCTTTGGAAAAACATGCACAGAAAATCCCGGAATTTAAAAAAGGTAAAAAAGGTCTGATCAGTGTATTTGTTGGTGAAGTGATGAAACTTTCCCATGGCCGGGCGGATGCGAGATTAGTGACAAGTAAAAT
>JBJMLW010000586.1:0-2843 GCA_045805105.1 Flavisolibacter sp.
AAAGCCGGAAGGCGAAAAATTCCTCCTGCAATCCGCATTTTTAACAAACCCGGATGGTCTTATGGATATCTTACAGATGCAGCATATGTTACAGACCAGCTGAATGGAATCGAGTTCATGTTATCCGCTGTTATTTATGTAAATGCTGACGGCATCCTTAATGACAATAAGTATGAATACGAAGAAACAGGTTATCCTTTCTTCAGCGAGATCTACAGGATTATTTATGATTATGAAAGTCACCGGAAGAAAAAATACACTCCTGACCTGGGCCGTATTTTAAAAGATAGATTACATCAATACAATTAGCACCCTATTTGCATGAAGGTGTACACAAATAACAGGTATGGAATTATATGATTGCATCATTATTGGCGGTGGACCTGCCGGGTTGAATGCAGCTGTTGTGCTGGGACGCTGCCGAAGAAAAGTTGTGGTTTTTGATACTCAAAAATACAGGAACAGGTATTCGCATGGCATGCACAATTATCTTACGCGGGACGATATCCTGCCCACTGATTTCATTGGTATCAGTCACCGTGAACTTGAAAAATACAATGTGCAGAAATTGAATCATAAAATAATTAATGCCAGGAAAAATAAAGACAATGTATTTGAAGTACGGGATGATAAACAGAATATTTATCATTCAAAAAAATTATTGGTGGCAACAGGCCTCATCGATACTTTGCCAGACATTGAAGGTTTCAGAGAGTTTTATGGGCATTCTGTTTTTCATTGTCCCTATTGTGATGGGTGGGAAGTTCGAGATAAAAAATTAGGTGTTTATGCACGTGATAAAGACGGAACAGAACTGGCTATGGCACTTAAAGGCTGGACTGATGATGTTACACTTTTTACTGATGGGAAAAAATTAAAGCCCGAACAGGAAGAGCTGATGTTTGCAAATGATATAACAATAAATCGCCTTGGCATTTTGAAACTTGAGGGAAATGATAAAAAATTAGAAAAAATAATTTTTAAGAACAGTGATGATACATTATGTGATGCGCTGTTTTTCGTGAATGGATATACTCAGCATTGTAACCTGGCTGAGGCATTTGGATGTAAAATCAGTAAAAAAGGTGTTGTAATTACCAACCGGCTCCAGCAAACTGATATCGATGGTTTATATGTAGCAGGCGATGCATCAAGAGACATGCATTTTGTTGTGGTGGCAGCTGCTGAAGGAGCAAAAGCAGGTGTAACAATCAATAAAGAACTGCTGAAAGAATCCATTGGTATCAACCTCCGCAAATCGAGATCCGGCGTAGAAAGCTGATCCCATTTATTGAATGCCCGCGTGAAATGATTTTGTTCCTTTGTACAAATATTTGATTATGCAAATAAGGTCATTGGGAAGTCAGGGTTTACGAACATCACAGATAGGGCTCGGCTGTATGGGTATGAGTGATTTTTATGGAAAAAGAAATGATGAAGAATCAATTGATGTGATACGCCATGCATATGAAATGGGTATTACATTTTTTGATACGGCAGACATGTACGGACCCTATACAAATGAAATTCTTGTTGGGAACGCAGTAAAGGATTTCAGAAAACAAATTACACTGGCAACGAAGTTTGGAATCATTCGCGATCCGGATAATCCATCAAAAAGAGGTGTTAACGGCAAGCCGGAATATGTTCGTTCTTCCTGCGAAGGAAGCCTGAAACGACTGAATACAGACGTTATAGATTTATATTACCTGCACAGGAAAGACCCTGATACAGAAATTGAAGAAACAGTGGCTGCTATGGCACAATTGGTAAAAGAAGGAAAGATCCGTGGAATCGGGTTGAGTGAAGTCAATGCAATCACACTCAGGCGCGCACATGAAATACATCCCATCACTGCATTACAATCTGAATACTCCTTATGGACGCGTGATCCTGAAGATGGAATTCTTCAGACATGCAGAGAACTGGGAATTGCTTTTGTGGCATATAGTCCACTCGGCAGAGGTTTTCTAACAGGACAGTTTAAAAAGTTTGAAGATTTTGAAGCGGATGATTACCGGCGTTTTTCTCCGAGGTTCCAGGGAGAGAATTTCAACAAAAACCTGGAGATGGTTAATAAGCTGGAACAAATGGCAAAGGTGAAGGGTTGTAGCACCGCACAACTTGCTCTTTCATGGGTAATGGCACAAGGCGATAATATTTTTCCGATTCCGGGAACAAAACACAGAAAATATCTTGAAGAAAATATCGGATCATTGAATGTAACATGGACTGAAAAAGAACTGGAAGAGATAGAAGCGATTGCACCGAAGGATGCTGCCGCAGGTATGCGTTATCCGGAAGCGATGATGGGATCTGTAGGAAGATAATGCGCCAGAGTTTAAATGAAAAAGGAGAATAAGAAATACATTGCTAAGAGATAAAGAGGAAAAGGGGTAAAGGGCGAAGTCTGGCAAACAATGAGTATTCCTCAGTTACCTCTGTGCGCAATGTGTTTCGCACTGGGAAAACAGAGATTATTACTTCTTCCCTTTTACTCCTTTTCACTTAGCTCCTCTTTGGATTTCAAATAATAGATGATGGAATTTGTTGATTATTACCAGGTGCTTGGCGTAAATAAAAAAGCAAGCGCTGATGACATCAGGAAAGCTTACAGGAAGCTTGCAAGAAAGCACCATCCGGATCTGAACCCGGATGACAAGGAAGCACATAAAAAATTTCAGCAGATCAATGAAGCCAATGAAGTATTAAGTGATCCTGAAAAAAGAAAAAAATATGATCAGTATGGTAAAGACTGGAAGCATTCGGAACAATTTGAACAGGCAAAGCAGCAGCGTGCATCATCTGCATCAGAACACGATTTCTCAGGTAATTTTTCAGGT
>JBJMLW010000587.1:0-3476 GCA_045805105.1 Flavisolibacter sp.
AATGCATCTCCGCCCGAACCACTCCATCCATTAATGAGCATCACCTTCGGACCAAAATGTGCATATGGCGGCCAGGGCCATGTTTCACCATCACGAACAGCCCAGAAGGCGAGGGGATCACGGTTCAGAACTTCAATAAACCTGTCAGGTATTTGTCCGCCATCGTTAAAGCGTTCATCAATGATCAGTGCTTTTTTATTCCATTGCGCATTGAACTGGCGCAGCAGTTCATTTTGTCCGTCAACACCGGTGCTGGGTACATAGATGTAACCAATATCGCCATTGGATTCTTCATCTACTTTTTTGCGCATCGCTTCGATCCATGCCAGGTTGCGCAAACGATATTCATCCGGGAGAGTTTTTACAATGGCCGTCTTTGCACCGGTAAGTGATGGCGTACTATTATAAGTAATCTCAATGGTCTTATTACTCAAACCCTGAAAGGCCATGTATGGATCACTTGCTGTAGTCATGGGAATTCCATTTACAGCAAGAATATAATCACCTTCTTTAATGTTAACGCCCGACATATCAAATGGAGAACGCATTTCTGCATCCCATGCGGCACCACGCAGGATTTTTTTGATTTTGTAATGATCACCATCAGCCTGCCAGTCAACACCGAGGTATCCAACATCCTGTGTTTTTGGTTTTTCCATATCGCCGCCACCATGATAGGTATGTGAAGCATTAAGTTCACCAATCATTTCTCCAACAATAAAATCTGCTTCTTCCCTGGTAAGTGCACCATCCAGCATTTTCAGGTACCGGTTTTTTACCGCATTCCAGTCCACACCATGCATTTTCGCATCATAGAAATAATCTCTTTCAAAACGCCACGCATCCATGAACATCTGTTTCCATTCTTCAACTGGGTTTACCATCATCTGCATTTCAGAAGTCCGCAGTGGCTTTTCAAATTTCTGGTTCTCAGCAGGGTTGATGATTGCATAACTATTCTGTCTTCCTACTAACATTTTTTGTTTGTTGTACGATAGAACATAAAAGTTTGCATCCTCAAGAACTGTTTTTTCCTCATTCTTGTCAATATCGTAATACTTTATTACATTTTTTGCGCCGGTATTACCGGTATTCGGTATGCGCATATAAAAAATCTTTCCTTTACCTGCATCAAGATTATTATAATTTCCGGCAGGAACGGGCAGAAGAACCATGCGTTCTTCAAGTCCATCGAAATCTATATCCACGGATTTTGAATCCGGCTTTTTTGTAAGCGCCGCTGAGTCTTTCTTTTCTTTTTTATCATTCAGTTTCGGATCAGGTTTTACTTCACCTTCTGTTATGGCAACCGCATCATTTTTTGGTGCAAGGAGTGATGGTGTGGTTTTCTTCAGCGCAATGGCAGCAATGCCCCTTGAATTGGGATAGATGAAAGTATTATCAAGGTCGCTGTAGATCGGACTAAACGTTTGTGAAGTGAAGATGTATAAATATTTTCCTTCGGGATCAAAAACAGGTGAACTGCAATTGTAAAATCCGTTTGTTACCTGTTTGGTTTTTTTTGTTGTGTGATCATAAATGAAAATGGCATCGTGAGCATTTTCAAGGTCGTGGTGATAGGCGAGCCACCTACTGTCCGGCGACCAGCTGCTGCTAAAACCCTGCAGGTCACCATGTGTCCAACGAAGGGCATGATCTACCTGTGTAGTTTCACCCGTGCTGATATCATATACCTGGATGCGCATGGCCTTGTCGATGAATGAAAGCTTCTTACTGTCAGGTGACCAAACTGCATCATACCTGAACCCTGCACCATAGTTTGTCAGTTTTTTTGCACTGCCTTCCTTGTCGGGTTGCATGATATACAATTCATATTCCCCGGAAGCATCACTCCAGTAAGCGACAGACTTACCATCGGGTGACCATACAGGGGAACGTTCAAATGCACCGGATGTCCGGGTAAGGTCTTTGACATATCCATTTTCTGCAGGCACTGAAAAAATATCACCCCTTGCCTGGAAAAGTGCGCGGTTACCGTCAGGACTCAGGCTTACAGACTGCACAAGACTTTCTGCTGTTTCAATCTTTGGTTTCAACATGGCGCGGTCAGTAACAACGTTCACGCGAACTTCCTTCTGATTCTTTGATGAAATGTTGTACAGGTATAATTTTCCTGCAGCTTCAAATACTATATCGTCAGGACCCAGTGAAGGATAGTGAACATCATAATCGGTAAACTTTGTAATCTGCTCATAATTTTTTGTAGACAGGTCATAACGCCAGAGGTTCATTCTTAATTCAGGTCCGCGGTCGGAAAGAAAATAAATTGAATTGCCACTCCACATCGGAAATTCACTTCCTGCGTCTTCAGGTGATGAAAGGTTTTCATCACTCATGGTCTGCAGGTTGAAAATATGTATGTCTGCTTTCCAACCTCCACGATAGCGTTTCCAGTTTCGTCCGACCTGTGTTCTGAAAACCAGTGCGAGCTGTTTTCCATCAGGAGAATAGGAACCAAATTCTGCATACGCTAATGGTAACTTTTCCGGTGCTCCACCTGTGAATGGAACTGTATAAAACTGGTTGAACCTTGCTTTACCGCTTTCACGGGATGAAGCAAACAGTAATCTTTTTCCATCAGTGGTCCAGTCTATCACCCTGTCCGGATATCCATGTGAAGTCAAACGTGTTGGTACACCACCAGCAGCTGGTAAAACATATACATCACTGTTGCCATCATAGTTACCTGTAAACGCAATGCTTTTACCATCGGGTGAAAATTTTGGATAGCTTTCCACCCCGGCCGGAGAACTGAGTCGGACGGCAGTTCCACCATCTTTGGGCATTACCCAGATATCATTGGCATAAGTAAAAACGATCTGGTCTTTTGAAACATCCGGAAACCGGAAGAGTCCTGCATCTATCTGGGAGAATCCAGAAGCCGCAAGACAAAAGAACATGAGTGTTGAAAAAATTCTTTTCATGATGGCAATTTTTGATAAAGGGAACTTACGGAAAAAAATGCATAGGAGATTAAGGAATGATATAAGCGGAAGTGTCGACGGTCGACAGTTGACAGTCGACAGTCCACAGTCGACAGCCTGCCTGCCGGCAGGCAGGTCCACAGACCATTCAGATGAATATGTTAGTATACTATGAGCAATTATTCTATCGGAATTCCTAATCCCTAATCCCTAATCCCTTATTCCCAATTCCTAATCCCTTCCTGTATCTTAATACCCTAATACCATTCCTTGTACAGACGCACCTTCATTAAAACATCGGGCATGGCAGGACTGATAACATTCATCAGACCTGATGCAATATTTGATGAAAAAAATGATACAGATGCGGATTCACTTGAGAAGAATTTTCTGCAGCCATCGCAGTCGGCAAAGCCGCAGGTGATGTGGTTCTGGATGAATGGTCATATCAGCAGAGAAGGCATCACCCTGGATCTTGAAGCAATGAAAAGGGCAGGGATTGGCGGTGTATTAAATTTTGACGCAGGGGTA
>JBJMLW010000588.1:0-2797 GCA_045805105.1 Flavisolibacter sp.
ATAGGCGATCTCAAAGCAATAGCAATATCGGGAACGTAATTTATATCCAGTAATTGATGAAGTTCATAGATCAATTTTTGGATAGGATCAAAAAAGTCACGGTCATAACCATCGTTATAGTAAATGCTTTTAGCAGACTCATCTTGAGGCGGGTCTGCGTCTCCATCATTTGGATGTAGATCGTTAAACATTTATAAAGGCTCTCTTTTTATTGACCGAGGCTTCGCCCTTGCGTTGTGAGGAAAAATCAACCAATACTCATACACTTTTTCAAAGTGTGGATACAACCCTTCGGGATTGTTTTTTGCTCAGCTTCGCTGAATCTGTGGTATGATTAGTAAATTCATAGAATGAATGGAGGAAATGTAAAATATCAGACCGAGATGTACCTGCCTGCGATATTCTCGTTGCTTATCAATATTCAATCAAGACAGGCCGCAATGAGTAAGGTTATGGTTGAAATTTTCGCGTCGGCAGGTCTAGTGACCTCCTGGTCAGAAAGTCTTTTGGCAATCGAAGCGGAAACTTCAAAAATCCGGGAGTCTTTTTTAAATCAGATGTATGCTGAATATGGGGAACTTCACCCTGATATAAAGAAAATGTTTGACCACGCATTTAGAGACGAGAAATAACTTTTATAGTCTGCTTACAGTCCATTTTCTTTTTACCAGCCCGGGCAACCACGAGTCAGATGGGTGAAACAGGTTCTCCAGAATCATTATATGCTGAAAGAATGATTCAGTAGAATGCTTATTGCATATCATACAACTTTGCTTTTCAATTTTTTTATTAAGAAATCTTCGTTCTATTACACTGATCAAGATCCGGGGAAATGGGTTCAAAAAAGTTATTTAATACTGTTTATACAACTGTGAATAACCTGTCAACGAAGAAATAAGCGGTCCCATCCTGCTTGTATATCCTGTCACCCTTCTAAAAGGCCATTTCAGCAAAAACATACAAAAAATTACCGGACGACGTTATCTTAAAGGTCACAAACCCACATCTTATGTTTGATAAAACCTTAAGTATTGAAATAAGACTAAGAGGAAAGTATTTGCGGTTTTCAGCTGAGATAGAACGCCTCCTGATCAAAAACATCATTCTTTGCCATGAAGAAAAGATAGCGCTGACACGAATAAATGAGCCATTCGATTTTGAACATCTTATGTTTCATCAGAAAATCGACAAACTGAATGACCTGCTGATGGAACTGCATGCGGACCTTCGCCAGGCATACTCAGATTTATTTGTTCATTTGAATGAGTTTAAAATCATGAGGAACAAAATGGCACACTGTCGTTTTTCATGGCATGAAAAAGATCTGGAACATGTATGGATATGGGAGCTCACAACCAAAAACCGTATTCCCGGTTTTGAACCGGTTCAGTATACTCTTGATGAGATCCACCATTGTCTGAAGGAATCAACAGAAAATATTGTTGGCGATCTGAATAAACTAACCAAAGAAATTGGTAAAAGGCTTGAGTCGCGAATCCCGCATATGTTCGCCAAATAATTGCTTTTACAGACAGTAAAAGGCATCTCTCCTGCTTACAGTAAATCCGATAATGTAAACGCGTATTCAAAGATGTGTAATGAATACCGGTAGCCTGTGGTCTGCAATAATTTCCGAAACAAAACTTTTCTTAAACATTTCTGACCATGCAGATCTTCCGAATGCCCCACAGACGAGAATTGGACTATTGGCATCTTTAAGCCATGAGTTGAAATATTTTTCAGGCTTGAATTTCAACTTCAGGATTCCAAAGTTCTTAAAATGCAAAGCCGCCAGTTCCTCTGCATATTCTTCATTCGGAAGCGTGGAATCTTCTCCTTCTTTGGAATAAACCAAAAGTGTTTCATTTTCACATAGCTCAGGAAAAAGATAGGCGAATTGCTTCATTGCATGCACAGACGAAGGGCTGCCATCAAAAGCAATAACATTCTGTTTGGGGAAATCAAATTTTTCCGGGATAACAATTACAGGACATTCCGCTTCGTGAATGGCATCCCTCAGGTATTCGGATGATTTTCCGCCCGTGAGCTTTTCAAAAAATTTCTCACTACTGATGATCAGCAGGTCGGCAAACCTGGTTTCTCTTTTTAATTCCGGAAGGGCAAAATCATTGAAGTCTTTATGTATGGAAAAGGCAATTTTATTTTCAACACATAGCTGACGGAAGCGTTCAATGTTATGCTCAAGTTTTAGTCCTTCAGGATCATCTGTTATAGGTACAATTAATGTATCTGTCATGCTTGCACTGTAGTTCCATAAGCTTGCATAGCTTGTCTGCGGCATGAACACCCCTGCAACAAAAACAGGATTCAGTTCATTTAATTTTTTTGCGAATTCGAAAGCACCCTCGGAAAACTGGACACCATCAAAAGCAATGAGTATCTTTTTCATATAGAAAAGTTACGAAATAGACAATAGACCATGGACCATAGACCATAGAGAGTAAACCATGGACTATAGAGGTTATCTTCTTGAAATTCTGCTTACACTGATAAATGTATTGCAAACTGTAGGTGAAATGAGTTCCCAATCCATTTTTACCAGGATCGGAAAAGGTCCGTTCATATCAATTTGGAAATTTGGAGGAAGTGTTTGTGCGAGGAAATAATCACCACCATTTGTGGGAGTGAGACTGCCGATAGTAAATTGATAGCCTCCACAGCATCCGCACTTTGTCATGTCAAATCCCACAATCAAAGCCTCATTTTTGTAGGAAGGATCGTCAGAATGTTTTTTGCAGGAGAAACAAGTAATAATTACTGCAAGCATTATTATAAT
>JBJMLW010000589.1:0-2327 GCA_045805105.1 Flavisolibacter sp.
CCAACAATGTCAACCTCGCTTTGTCCAACACCTACAGTTTCCACAATAATATGATCAAATCCTGCAGCCTTTACAAGTTCTGTTACTTCTATCGTTTTCGGATTCAGTCCACCCATGGCTCCCCTGGTAGCAAGTGAACGGATGAAAACATTTCTATTTGTGTACCAGCTGCTCATGCGAACACGGTCGCCAAGAAGTGCACCCATGTTAAATGGCGATGACGGATCAATGCAGATCACGGCTATTTTTTTTCCCTCATGTATCATTTCTTCGATCAGACCATCAACCAGTGTACTTTTACCAGCACCGGGCGGACCTGTAATTCCTGTAATATTTGCGCTGCTTTCGGGAAGTTGAGACAGCAATTGTTCAAATCCATTCTGTTCATTTTCCACAAGGGAAACGCTTCTTGCCAATGCTTTCGTGTCGCCCTTGATGATTTGCTCCAGCAGTTGCTGCCACATGAAGTTTAGTTGTTGTAGGTTTACAAAAATATGGGTATTAGCACAGAAAGACAGTGGAGGCAACCGTGCATTTTCATTTCCATTCTCCTGATGTTTGCTTCGCTTTTTATTTCGAGGGTGATGCTTTCTGTAAGTATGATTGCATTTTTATTCTTTACCTGTTTTCATTTCAGCTTTATTCAGCAATTAAGAAAATTCATTAACTGCAGGCTTCTTGTTGCAATATCACTTTTATTCTTTATTCCTTTCCTTACATGGTTCTGGAGCGATGATAAACTAATGTGGGCGCGATGGGCACGTATCAAACTGCCACTATTTTTATTACCGCTTGCCTTTGCAGGTAACTGGCAGCTAACCCCAACTCAATGGCGAACGATAGCATGGTGTTTAATCCTGCTTGTTTTTGCAGGTTGCTGCTGGAGCCTGTTTTATTATCTCAAAAGTCCTTTTTTGATACAGGAAAACTATCTCAGGGCAAAATTAATGGCAACACCCCTGGGCAACGATCATGTACGATTCAGTCTCCTGGTTTGTCTTACTGTAGTATTCTGTGTAATGCTTTTTGTAAGTGCAGATGAAAAGAAAAGTAAAACTGCACTTGCAATACTTGCAACTTTTTTTATCATTTACATGCACGTACTTTCAGCACGAACAGGGTTGGTTGGACTTTATATTTTTATATTGGCGGGCATTATCCGGACGATTCAGGACTTTAAAAAAAACAGGTGGATACTAACAGGTACAATCATTCTTTTACTCATGCCGTTGGCGGCGTGGTATTTCCTGCCGACATTTCAAAACAGGTTCCGTTATATTCTTTATGATTTTTCATTCATCCGCCAACAAACTTACCTGCCCGGTTCAAATGACGGCAGCAGAATGTTTTCTCTAAGGGCGGGGTGGGAAATTTTAAAAGATCATCCTGCCGGTGTGGGAAGCGGAGATGTAGTTGCATCGGCAAATGCCTGGTACAATTCGCATTTACCCTACATGATTGAAACAGACAAATTGTATCCCAGCAGTGAATGGTTACTTTATGGTGATGCAGCAGGATGGGCTGGTTTAATTCTATTTACAGCTGTTATGCTTATTCCATTTTTTGAAAAAACAAACCTGCCCTTCTTCTGGATGATTATGAATCTTATTGCAGGTTTCAGTTTCCTGTTTGATATCGGGCTTGAGTCGCAATACGGCGTTTTTATTTATGCGATGTTGGTGCTGTTGATGTGGAAGGTGGTGAAGCGTGACAAGTCAATCGTGAAACGTGAATGGATCAGCCTGCAATTATAGCTAGGCGCCTGAACTTAAAGACTCATGCATTGACGATTGACGATTGACGATTCACGTTTCACGTTTCACGTTTCACGTTTTCACGTTTTCCCCCCAACTTTGCAGACACAATGACCAACTTCATTCCGATATTTCCGTTGGGTATTGTAGTATACCCTGGAGAGCAATTGAATCTTCACATATTTGAACCCCGCTACAAGCAGCTGATCAATGAATGCTTTTCTGAAAAAAAATCATTTGGAATTCCTTCAGTAATTGACAAAAGAATGCAGGATTTCGGAACTGTTGTAAAGGTTTCTGAAATCACTAACATACATGATAACGGAGAAATGGACATAAAGACAGAAGGGGTGCAGGTTTTTAAAGTGCTGGAAGTGATTCGCGAAATTCCTGAAAAATTATATAGTGGTGCAATCGTTAATTATCCTGCAAACGACGAACACGGTAGTTCAGAGCTGATGCGCCGAGTAGTGAACAGCATCAGGGAACTTTATAAACTTCTGAAAGTAGAAAAGGAATTCAAAAAAGATGATACTACACTTACGAGTTACGATATAGCACACCATGTTGGAC
>JBJMLW010000590.1:0-4958 GCA_045805105.1 Flavisolibacter sp.
AAAAGAATGAAACAGAAAAAAGAAGTTGGTTTCACCGGATTTACTAATACTCAACTGGGTGATTTGTTTTCGCCTGCATTAACTGTCATCCGTCAGCCTGCATTCGAGATCGGACAAACGGCTACTGAACTACTGATACAGATGATAGAAAGCAAAAGGCCCGTTACAGATTTTGAAACCAGGGTACTTGAGACGAACCTGGTGATCAGGGAGTCTTCGATGAAGAAGTGATAGGAGGACGATAGACCATGGATCATAGACCATAGTAGGTCGTTTATTATACAGTGTCTCTCATATAATTCATTGAATAAAACCAACAATCGTATTTTATCCATACGGTAAACCATGGTCTATCGTCTATCCTCCCCACCCCTCGTACATTTACCTCTCAGCAACAGGTAATCTTCCGATCTCAATTCAACCAAACTACGCACCGCTCCGTAAATACCATAACCGTTAAATAGAGCAATACTGCCATTGTTCAGACTGTTGACTCCGCTTACTTTTGTTTCAGAAGTTGATTGATATCGCATCAATCAGTCCAATATCGGGAAAACCATCCAATGTCCGAAGACCGACCAAATAACTAATCCAAATCCTATAAATCAACCAAAATCCAATATCAGTCAACTTCTTCTTTTCCTGTATCCTAAAAACCCGTTTGAAATCCGAATCCCTATCGATCCAAGATCCATGAAAACAAGGCGAGCCATTTGATAAACCGTCCTTTTACAACCGCCACAAATAACTGATCCTCCCGATGGGAGGATTAATTATTTAATAGATACCTGAATAATGTTCAATAATCAATGTTCAATGCTCAATGTTCAATATACAGAACAGTTCTGGCATTTATCAGATTGACTGATTTCAAACTTGTTCATTGAAAATTGAGCATTGAATATTGAAAATTAAATCTGATCCAATAATACAGACTACTCACAGTGTTACTATTTGTCCCTCCGTCGCCAAGGTTAATGACCTACCTTCCCATGCCATTGATCCACCTGTTTCTCCTTATTCTTTCTGAGTATACCCTGGAGTTTGTTTACAGCAGCATCTACAGATTGTTCAAAATCGGGACTGCTTTCTTTAATAAAAAGATCATTCCCGGGTACTTCCAAACGGATCTCGCAATAAGTATTCTGTACAGTCCGGTCAGGTCCAAGAAAAAGAGTCACATTAGCACGAATGATCTGATCATTGGGACTTAGCTTTCCCAGTTTTTCCTTAATATATCCTTCCAGCTCTTCTCCGGCTTTAAAGCCCAGCGATTGAATAATTATGTCCATGCTTTTTATAGGAAATGAATACCATTATCGGGCCAAGACAATTCATTGTATGTATAAAAATTTATCAGGATTTGATTGAAAATAAATTCCCTACAAATCCCAAACATTAATTTCGCTGCCTGATCAACCATCTATTTATGAAGATTCTTCACCAGGTACATCCAAATGATTTTGTTCATTATGACACACAAAAAATCAGGGAAAATTTTTTACTGGAAAATCTGGTTGTCCCGGGTAAAGTGGAATGTGCCTACACGCATTACGACAGAATGGTAGTTGGTGCTGGCATGCCGGCAGGCGAACCTTTGAAGCTGAATACTTTTGAACAACTCAAATCAGAATATTTTCTTGCACGCCGCGAAATTGGTATTGTAAATATTGCAGGTACCGGTAGTGTGAAAGTTGACGGCGAAGTTCATGAAATGGAAAATCTGGATTGCATTTACATAGGGAAAGGAAAACAGGAAATCATTTTTAACAGCAACAGGAAAAATGATCCTTCAAAGTTTATTTTCTTTTCCTGTCCGGCACACCAGGAGTATCCGGTACAGCTGATGAAACCATCACAGGCAACACCTGCAGAATTGGGCAGCCTGGAAAATAATAATCACCGTGTCATAAACAAATACATACACGCGGATGGCCTGAAGAGCTGTCAGTTGGTATTAGGCGTTACAAACTTCAAACAGGGAAGTATCTGGAATACCATGCCTCCTCACACACACGACAGGAGAATGGAAGCTTATTTTTATTTTAATCTTGCCGGGGGACAAAGAATTATACACTTTATGGGAGAACCAAAGGAAACGCGTCACATTTTCATGAATAATGAACAGGCTGTCATATCTCCAAGCTGGAGTATTCATAGTGGTGTAGCTACAGGAAATTATTCATTCATATGGGCAATGGCAGGAGAGAATATGGTATTTACAGATATGGATGCGGTGCCTATGACGGAACTGAAATAGGGGAAATATCGCTGCGAGGTTCGAGCTTTGAGCTTCGAGACTTTATAGTAACATTCAATATATAATAGACCCTCTGTCGTCTGTGGACTGTGGACAGTCCTCTATTCCTCCCAATCTGTGTAATCAATTTAATCATAAATCATCCGTGACTAAAAAATCCTCCCGCAGAAGCGAGAGGATACCTTAAACCATATTTCCGGAAAAATCTGAATAAAGACGCTGTAGACCTTATTCTTTTTCCCTGATCAAAGAAAGATCATTCAATTCAATCTGCATAGGTAACAATCCAATTTTGACTACCGCTTTTTTACCACGTAATTCAAGCACTTCACCTACCTGTAAATTGCGTTTCATCTTTACTTTATCTCCTACATGAATTTCACCATTAACTTCTTCATATTTTGATTCCAGGTGTTTTTGTTTTTTACTAACAGCTTTCTGATCATTCTTTTTAAACAACAATGCTGCAATCTGTTTGACAACTTTGTTTTTATCTTCAGCTTTTTTCCATTCAATCACCATCTGTTTCAGTTTGCGTTCCATATCTTTCAGATAGGCAAACTTTTCTTCCGTAATCCTGTTCTGCTGTTTCAATACTTCCACTTGTTGACGATGGCGTTCCCTGTCCATCACAGTTTCCATTTCTTTTTTCAATCGTTCATTCTCCTTAAACAACTGCTGAAGCTCTTTTTCTTTCAACTGTATTTTTTGCATATCCTGTTCGGTACGATTGAGCAGTTTGTCGAGGCGGAAGTGCTCTTCATCAACCATGCCCCTGGCTTTCTGGATCAATCTTTTATCGAGACCAATTCTTTCTGCTATAGAGAATGTATATGAACTGCCAGGCTTTCCGGTAATCAGTTTATATAATGGAAGGAGATGCTTTTCATCAAATGCCATTGCACCATTGATGATGCCCTGAACCTTATTCGCCATTACTTTCAGGTTCAGGTAATGCGTGGTTACAATTCCAAATGCATGTTTGCGTGCAAGTTCTTCCATAATCACTTCAGCAAAAGCGCCACCGAGGTTCGGATCACTTCCGCTTCCCAGTTCATCTATGAAGAAAAGTGTTTTGCCATTGGCATTTTCCATAAAATGCTTCATGCTGAGCAAATGACTGCTATATGTGCTCAGTTCAAATTCCAGGCTTTGCGTGTCTCCGATATGAATCATCAGCTGCTTGAAGATCCCAAATACTGAAGAAGGATGTACAGGAACCAGCAAACCTGCCTGCACCATCATCTGTAGTAGTCCTACAGTTTTCAATGTAACAGTTTTACCACCCGCATTTGGACCACTGATTACAAGTATCCGGTTTTTGTCGTCGAGCGAAATATCAACAGGTATGGTTGGCTTACCCGAACGCCTGTTATACAAATACAAAAGAGGATGACAGGCTTTCACAAGATGAATGTGCGCTTTATCCGTTACAACAGGATATTCTCCATTAATGTCGGCAGCAAATGTTGCCTTGCCCCGGATAAAATCATATTCACCAACTATGGAATGATAGGTTGACAAAAGGTCGGCATATACAGATAAATCCTTTGTAAGCTGTTTGAGGATACGATATACTTCTCTTTTTTCTGCGTCCTCCAACTCATAAACAAGATTGTTCAGTTCCATTGTTTCTTCAGGTTCAATGAAAGCCGTCCTGCGGCTGTCACTTTCCCCATGCAGAATTCCTTTTACCATTCGCTTTTGTTCTGCAAATACGGCTACTACCCTTCTTCCGTTCATGAAGCTTTCTTCAATTTCAGCGAGGTAACCCTGCTTGTTCAAACGAGATATGATTCTGTCGAACATGCGACGCAACTCATTACGCTTGCGGTATAGATTGGTACGTATGGATAATAATTCATTTGATGCCTGGTCCTTTACATTTCCCGAATCATCTATTACATGGTTGATCAGATTTAAAATTGACTTTTCATAACGTGTATGCTCAATAACCCTGACCAGACCTGGAAAGGCTGATGTTCTTTCTGCATCAAACCAACGGAAAATACTTTCCATGGTCTGGGCAAGTTTTCTGAAAGAAACCAGCTGCTCACCTGAAAGCAAAGCACCTTCAATGGAAAGAAGGCGCAATTCACGTGAAAGATTCAAAACATAATCATTTGGGAAATGAACTCCACTCTGAACCAGCTGCCTGAATTCATGGGTCTGTAATAATTCAAGTTCTATATATTCTTTCCTAGTATGTATTCTTAAATCCGAGGCTTTTGATCTTGCATATTCCGTTCTGCATTTTTCTGTCAACAGGGCCATGATCTTGTCAAACTCTAATTGTATGGGTGCAGAATCGGGGTATATTTTCATTTAAGTTTGGGAGATTTATTCAAAGGTAGGCCTGCTGTAAATCAAAATTCAAAAGTAAAAATTCAAATCACACAGCGAGGAAATGAAAAGATTCAAATCCGGAGTCTGATGTATCACGACTTGTAGCCTGCAGCTGAATGCTTCCCAAGACCGTGTTAAAAATGGTTTGTTGGCTTTTCATTATCCGCTTTGAGACTGAAATTTGTCAACTTAGCATATGGTTATAAAATCCCTCATAGTACTGCTCGGTTGCTGGTCAATTCTTTCCTGCAACTCAGAAAAAAAATACAAAACGATGAGCTCTTCTTTGATCAATGCACATAATGGAGAAAGAACAGATACAGCCACATTTGCTACAGGATGTTTTTGGTGT
>JBJMLW010000591.1:0-3774 GCA_045805105.1 Flavisolibacter sp.
CTGGGCGAATCGATACTTATGTCAATGAATGGTGGCAGCATGGAAAATTATCTCAAATCCCATACTGACCTGGCATCGAATAACATGTTTTACACTTACTTTTTATTAAGAAAAGGTGGTGATCCAAAAAAGCTCGAAGCAAAATTTCCGGCATTCATTGACAAGTATGCAGGGAAGGACCTGAAGGCAATGGGATTTTACAAGAAACAGTTTCTCACCCCGCTCAGGGATATTCACCTGTACAGTAATACATCAACCAATGTAACAGCTGGTGGAAGTACAACTTATTTATACATCCTTGGATCCATAGCGCTATTTACACTTCTTATTGCCTGTATCAATTTTATGAACCTCTCCACAGCACGTTCATCCAAAAGATCATCAGAAGTTGGAATCAGGAAGGTCCTCGGTGCTGAAAGAGGAGCTCTTGTAAGACAATTCCTGGGCGAATCGATACTTATGTCAATGGTTGCATTTATCATAGCTGTTTTCCTGACACAGCTGCTGATGCCTTTATTTGGAACACTTGCTGCAAAAGATTTGAGTTTTTCCTGGGAGGAAAATATTGCATCACTCATTGGCTTTTTTCTCCTGACCCTCTTGACAGGTTTATTCGCCGGAAGTTATCCAGCTTTTTACCTGTCGTCTTTCAGGCCAGTAAAGGTGTTGAAGGGAAAATTTAAAAATTCCCTTGCTGCTGTATCATTAAGAAAAGGGTTAGTGGTTTTACAATTCGTGATTTCAGTTGTGCTGATCATTTCATCAGTCGTCATCAACAACCAGATGAAATTCATGCGTACCAAAGATCTAGGCTTTACAAGGCAGCAGGAAATAATTATTCCCCTGCGCAGCGGTACGGCGAAGTCTATTTATACTTCATTCAAGAATGAACTGGATAAAAATCTTTCCATAGAATCTGCTGGTGCAACAATGTATTATCCTGGTATCATGAATCCAAGTGATATGCCCCTTTACAAAGAGGGAAAAACCATGAATGAAGCCAAACGGGTATTTATGAACTGGGTTGATGACAGCTACCTTCAGACATTGCAGATTAAACCACTGGCAGGAAGACTTTTCTCCAAAGATTTCCCTGCAGATACCAGCTTCAGGATGGTGTTGAATGAAAAGGCCATTAAAGACCTTGGCTTTTCTTCTTCTTCAGATGCAGTAGGTAAAAAGGTTGTAATTGACTGGCAGGGGGAAACATATCGCTATGATATCATCGGGGTAGTAAAGGATTTTCATTTCCAGGACCTCCATGTTCCCATTGAAGCATATGGTTTTCAACTGAATAATAAGCCACAGTACAATTATGTCATTGCTCATGCAAAACCAGGAGACCTTCATCAGACATTAGCGTCAATTGAAAAATCGTGGAAGCAACTGAATCCTAATGAACCTTTCGAATACAGTTTTCTTGATGAGGACTTCGCCAAAACCTATGCTGCAGACAACAGGCTTTCTTCCATTGTAAAATATTTTACCCTCATCGCCATACTCATTTCATGCCTGGGATTATTTGGACTCGCCACTTTCAGTGCAGAACAAAGAACCAAGGAAATTGGTATAAGGAAAGTGCTCGGCGCTAGCATCCCGGATATTATTGGATTGTTATCAAGGGATTTTATTATCCTGGTGACGATTGCCATTGCAGTGGCAACACCTCTTGCGTGGTATGCGATGCGTAAGTGGCTGGAGGATTTTACATACAGGATCAATATTGGCTGGTGGATGTTCGTGATGGCGGCAATGATAGCGCTGCTGATCGCGTTTGTAACGATAAGCTTCCAGGCAATACGGGCAGCGAATGCAAACCCGGTGAAAAACCTGAGGACGGAGTGAGGTGGGGTATAGACTATAGACCATGGACCATAGACCATAGACGATGGACCATAGACCATAGACGATGGACTATAGACCATAGACCATGGACCTCAGATCTTAAAATTATTAAGATTAATAAATGACATAAAATGTAAAGAATAACAGCTTTGAGTTCACGACTATGGCCCATGGTCTATGGTCCATCGTCTTAATTCATAAATCAAAAATCCTTTTATGCTGCGCAATTACTTAAAAACCGGAACGCGTAACCTGGCAAAAAATAAAGGTTATGCCCTGATCAATATTCTTGGACTGTCAATAGGTATTGCAGCCTGCATACTCATTTTTGTTGTGCTTCGTTTCGAAACGAGTTTCGACACCTTCCATACAAAAAAAGACCATATTTACCGGATAGGTACAGCATTTAGCGGGCAGGATGGGGTATCCTATTCATCCGGTGTATCTTTTCCTGTAGCTCCTGCGCTGCGCGTTGATTTTCCGCAGATCAAAGAAGTGGCCAGCATTTTCAAGAAGGGTGATGTACAGGTTACAGCCGAACAAACAGGAGACCGCACAAAAAAATTTCATGAAGGTGCGTTCTTCTATGCAGAACCATCTTTTTTCAACATGTTTGATTTTGGATGGCTTGCGGGAAATCCAAAAGCTTCCCTCACAAATCCTGATTATGTAGTGCTGACACAGGAAATAGCAGAAAAATATTTCGGTACATGGCAGGCGGCGATAGGTAAAAATATTAAGCTGGACAATCAATACACTTACAAGGTATCGGGGATTCTTAAAAATGTTCCACTCAATACCGATTTTCCTCTTACGGCAGTTGCATCTTTTTCAAGTTTGATGAATACAAACATGAAAAGGAGTATGAATGATTGGGTCAGTACCATGAGTGATGCTTCAATCTTTGTTGTGCTTCCATCAGGATATTCCATCCCAAAATTTAACCAGGAACTGCGCGACTTTGCGAAAAGACACCGGCCGGTGGAATATTCCAATGATGCACTGATTGCACAGCCTTTGAATGAAATACATTATGATGACAGGTTTGGTAATTTCCGCAGTCACACCTTTAGTAAATCGTTGATCCGTGCCCTCATTCTTATTGGCGTCTTTTTGCTGGTGATAGCATGCGTCAATTTTGTGAATCTTGCCACAGCACAAGCTGTCAACAGGTCAAGAGAAGTTGGTGTAAGAAAGGTTCTGGGCAGTACAAGAAAACAACTGTCATTCCAGTTTATGATTGAAACTACGTTTATTACACTCATCTCGGTAATATCAGGAACAATCATAGCCAGTGCCGCACTACCTCTCCTGAATAATCTGCTTGAAGTAAAAATGACGCTGAATTTATTCAGTGATGCGACCATGTTTCTTTTCCTGATTGGCGTAACCATCGTTGTAAGTTTTCTGTCGGGTCTTTACCCATCAGTCATTCTTTCGGGATTTAATCCGATTACTGCATTAAAAAGTAAGGTTACATCTAAAATGATGGGTGGCATTACCCTCAGGAGAGTGCTTGTAGTAATGCAGTTTGCCATTGCTCATATTTTAATTATCGGGACGATCATTGTTGTGAGCCAGATGAATTTTTTTCATAATGCAGCACTTGGATTTGAAAAAACAGCAATCGTTAATGTTCCCATACCCGGCGACAGCATCAGCAGAACGCGCATTGATTATATGAAGGACAAGCTGGCTGCCAACCCCGATATTTCCAGTTTTAGTTTCAGCTTTGCTTCACCCTCTGCTGATGGTAACTGGAGCAGTGATTTTAAATTTGATCATTCAACAAAAAGCACACAATTTGGAGCCAATTTGAAATGGGCAGATGTCAATTATTTCAAAACATATAATCTTCAGTTTGTGGCCGGCCGGTCTTATTATCCTTCCGATACGGTTCGTGAATTTGTAGTTAATGAAAAATTATTA
>JBJMLW010000592.1:0-3434 GCA_045805105.1 Flavisolibacter sp.
ATATAACCAATCATGAAAGAGCAATTTGATAGCGCCGTTCAGCCGGATAAAGGTGTACGCAGAAAAGCTCGCCCCTGCTTCGCTTGCCGCTTTCATGATCGCCGGCATTTCATGTTCATTCAATCCTGGTATCATCGGACCAAGCATAACACCCATTTCCACACCGGCTTTACTCAGTTCCTCGATTGTCCTTATACGTTGCTTTCCTGTTGTTGTTCTTGGTTCCATCGCCCTGCGCAAATCTTCATTGAAGCTTGTTACAGACAATAATACAGAAACAAGTCTTTTTCTTGCCATTTCCTGCAATAGGTCTTTGTCCCGCAGGATGCCGGCATTTTTAGTTATGATACCTACCGGCTGGTTGAATTCATTGCATACTTCAAGCAGACTTCTTGTAATCGCAAACTTTTTTTCAGCTGGCTGGTAACAATCTGTATTTCCACTGATACTTATAGGCACACACTCCCATTTCGGATTCATCAGAAATTTGCGCAGCAGCTCCGCTGCATTTTTCTTCACAAGAATCTTGCTTTCAAAATCAACACCGGCACTGTAACCCCAGTATTCAAAAGAATTCCGTGCATAGCAATAAATGCAACCATGTTCACATCCCTGGTAAGGGTTCATGCTGTACCACATGCCTACATCAGGACTATCAACCTTGTTGACAATGGTTTTGGGAAACACATCAATGTACTGTGTTTTGATATCAGCCTCCACCCATTCGTCTACGGATTCAACATGTTCACGGGTGATTTCATTTTTAATGAATTTGTTCTTTGTATTAAACTGTGCACCCCTGCCTTTTTTGTAAGTATCTACTGAGGCATCATTCTGCTCTTCCATTAAATAGTTTTCTGACTAAACAAATAAATTACCCTGCTTCGTGGTTACCGGCAGATTCATAAAATCAAACCTTGCTGCAATCTGAAAAGCAGTTTTTGCACCTGATGGACGCTTCAGCAAAAGCAATCCGTCTGCAATAAATCTCCCGGTGAACTGCCTGTTGCTGAATTCAAGCCATCCATGTTCATACTGCCACGGTTTTAATTTTCGCGCAATAGTAATACCCGGTTCTTCAATAAAATGCGGTTTGTTTTCCTGGTTCAGTTTCATCAGGCGCTGTGCTTCCTTCAACTGTGAAACAAGATTCTGTACAGGTACTTTCGAGATGACATTGATGAAAATGGAATGCGATGGAAAACTGCCATAGTCCTTTAGCTCCACCCTGAAAGGAGCAATACCCATGCATATTCCCTGAAGACGCGGCAAGATTTTATCTTCCATCATCACCCAGGTTTGAAAAGTTGCCAATGTAACACTGGGCTTTAAATAACGTGATGCGGGAGTTTTGAATCGTTCCGAAAATTCATCCCTCACTTTCCCGATACGATTACGCAGGTCTTCATGCGGATTTAAAACCAGTGCGTATTCCTGGATCCTGTATCCCGGCATGTGCGGCTGCTGTGGTTCCATACTAACCATACGATTAATTTGAAATACTAAATTACTAAAATATTTAGCAAATGGAAATTTATTTGCTGAGAGATGAAGGCGGTAAAGGGGGAAAGCAGAGATTTTTTTCGCGCAGAAGAAACAGAGTTTTTTGTGCGGAATTTTCTTTCTTCTCTTTTAGCGCTTAGCCCTTATCAGGATAGAAGAATTATTTTTTCCAGACAGGTTGGTAATGTTTATCCTTTTCCGAAAGCTTATTCAACAGGGAAATAATATTTTCAACACCTATCAACTCTGCCCATTCAAAAGGGCCATAAGGATAATTTGTACCAAGTTTCATTGCAATATCTATTTCTTCCCTTGTACTTACATTTTCTCCAAGGGCAATAAAAGCTTCATTGATGATCATGCTCACCACCCTTGCCGTAATAAAACCAGGTTTATCAGCAAGCCACTTAATTTCTTTATTAAAAGCAGCCAAAATTGATTGGCTCCTTTCACGCAGTGAAGGATCTGCGGATCCTTCGAGTATGGCTGAAGAAAGAAATGTTCTCCATCCATTAATCCTTACAAATGGCCTTTGCAATTCGTGGAGTGTATCAACGACACTGCTAATAATGACAATACCATTATTAAGAGCTGAAAGATTCTGCAACCTTTCACCTGATGGTTCAAATAGCAAATCGATCCAGGCATCTGCCGACTCAAATTCTTTGAAATGAGAAGAATTAGTGATCCATTGAACAATGTGTCCATCTTGCAGCCCCTGCTTCAACAATTCATTTCGTAATAATTCATCAGAATGCACAATGATTTGCATCAGCGAAATACACCAATTGAAAGGACTTATACAAATTTTTAAAAGCAAACCATTTCTACGCCGGAAATCATGAAATTCGCGTGAATGGAAAAGAAAATTATTAAAACCGACAACGCACCTGCTCCCATCGGTCCGTACAACCAGGCTATAATGGTGAAGGATACACTATATATATCCGGACAAATCTGTATTGACCCCACATCAGGGAACATGAAGAATAAGGACTTCCAGGAGGAAACACACCAGGTAATGAAAAACCTGCAATCCATTTTACAGGATGCCGGCATGACTTTCCGCAATGTTGTTAAAACAACCATCTTTCTCACGGATATGAACCGGTTCAGTGAAGTGAATGAAGTTTATGGAAAATATTTTGAAACGGACTTTCCTGCACGTGAAACAGTGCAGGTATCCGCACTTCCGAAGTTTGTGAACGTTGAGGTAAGTATGATTGCGGTGAAGTAGCTATAAGCTGCAAGCTACAAGCTGCGAGTTATGAGCTGCGAGCTGCGAGCAATTTCAGATATTTATACCCAATGATCATGACATGATAAAAGCCACGTTTTTAATTTCTTTTGTCTTTTTTTTCAACAATGTCTTTAGCCAGACGTCAGGAATTACAATTGACCCAATTGAGAAATGGATTAGAAGATTTCAGAAAGAAGGTACTATTGTTTATACGGAAAAATCATATGATTGGGGAATAACACAATCGAAACGTGTTCTAAAAAAGAGGAAAGTCAAAGTTCCAAAGGATGAATACTTTGGTTATGATCTAAAGCTTTCAATGAGGGAAAGAAAATACTTATTAAAGCAACTAGATTCATCTTCAAATTATACTTGGGAAAACAACCTTTTCTCAAATTCTAAAAGAATTTCAATTGATAGCGTTTCTACTTTTATAGATAACCATATTAAAAATTTAAAACGTACTCTTATTAATGATAGCATTCAACAACCTGTTGAAGTTGTGCTTATGGAAGACTATTCCATGCCAAATATTTTTATCTTTTCAAAACCGATTGTTTTTAGGAATAATACCTTTTACATGTTTTACATCGGTTGGAGGCTTGGCCATACAGGAGGTACTGATGAAATTCTTTTTTACAAAAAAGTAAATAATGAATGGGTTAAATGGACTGTTGCTAATAAAATCTGG
>JBJMLW010000593.1:0-2264 GCA_045805105.1 Flavisolibacter sp.
GGTGAGTTGGGAAAGATCAGGAAAATTTATGTTGAATATACACAGGGATGGCTGAGCAAGCTAAGTGAACGAGAAGGAAACAAGCAGGCAGCCTGGAGAACGGATCCTAAGCGAAGCGGAAAAAGCGGATGCATGGGCGACATCGGAACACATGCAGCACACCTTGCCGAATATATTTCCGGGTTAAAGATCACCCAACTTTGTGCAGCGTTGAATATTGTAGTTGAAGGGCGCGCGCTTGATGATGACGGAAGTGTGTTATTAAAATTTGAACAGGGGGCAACAGGCGTTCTTTCTGCAACACAGGTAGCTGCCGGCGAAGAAAATGCATTGCGCATAAGAATATATGGTGAAAAAGGTGGTATTGAATGGCAGCAGGAAGAACCCAATACGCTGCAGGTAAAATGGCTCGACCATCCAAAACAGT
Organism: Flavisolibacter sp.; assembly: GCA_045805105.1. GTDB lineage: Bacteria > Bacteroidota > Bacteroidia > Chitinophagales > Chitinophagaceae > Flavisolibacter. The sequence continues at coordinate 428 of JBJMLW010000593.1, forward strand.
TTTTGCGTGCAGGCAGTGGTTATACCGACAGGCTTTCAACTTTTGCTACGCATAATTGCAGAACACCCGGCGGACATCCGGAAGGATACCTCGAAGCATTCGGAAATATTTACCGGAATTTTGCATTGACATTGCAGTCCCGTCTTGAAGGAAAAAAACCGGAAAAGGAATGGATCGATTTTCCAGGTGTAGATGATGGTATTCGCGGCATGGCGTTTATCGATAATGTTGTCAGAAGTTCGGAAAGTGATAAAAAGTGGACTGATTATGTTATATAATTTAAAACTACAGTTGAACCACGGAGTCACAGTGACACAGGGTGGCACAGAGAAAATCTCTGTGTTTCTTCCATGCCACGGTGCCTCTATGGTTAATGAACGATCTAAAGAATTATAATCTCTTCGAATGCAAACAATAAAAGGCCCCGGAATATTTCTCGCGCAGTTTCTCGGTGATACACCTCCGTTCAACGATTTGGCATCTATCTGCGGCTGGGCGAAGAGTCTTGGTTTTGTAGGTGTTCAGATTCCGGCCAACGATAAAGTAATTGATATTGAAAAAGCAGCAACCAGCAAAACCTATTGCGATGAATTGAAAGGCGTGGTGAATGCTGCAGGTCTGCAGATAACAGAAATTGCAACCCACATTCAGGGTCAGCTTGTAGCCACACATCCTGCATTCGATCTGCAATTCGACAGCTTTGCACCAAAGAAAGTTCACAATAATTCAAAAGCAAGAGCTGAATGGGCAACCGGTCAAATGAAGTTTGCAGCAAAGGCATGTCGTAACCTGGGTGTTACTGCATGTCCTTCATTCAGTGGTTCATTGCTCTGGCCATTTTTTCATCCATGGCCGCAACGACCTGCGGGACTGGTGGAAGAAGGTTTTAAGGAATTGGGAAAAAGATGGAAACCAATCCTTGATGCATTTGATGAGCAGGGCGTTGATGTATGTTTTGAAATTCATCCATCTGAAGATTTGTTTGATGGCATCACATATGAAATGTTTCTCGAAGAAGTAAACATGCATCCGCGCGCATGCCTTTTATATGATCCGTCGCATTTCGTTCTTCAGCAACTGGATTATCTTTCTTATATAGATCACTATCATGAGCGCATCAAAGCATTTCATGTGAAAGATGCAGAATTTAATAAATCAGGAAAGCAGGGAACATTTGGTGGTTACCAGTCGTGGCTCAACAGGGCAGGACGTTATCGCTCACCCGGTGACGGACAGGTGGATTTTAAATCTGTTTTCAGCAAGCTTACCAAATACGATTACAGGGGATGGGCCGTGCTGGAGTGGGAGTGTTGCCTGAAACATCCTGAAGATGGTGCACGCGAAGGATCAATATTTATAAAAGAACATATCATCAGGGTTACCGACAAAGCCTTTGATGATTTTGCAAAAACAGAAGAAGGAGAGGATTTCAACAGGAAAATTTTAGGACTTCATTCATCTATTTAATCAATATATCAACATGAAAAAATTTGCATTGATTTCATTCGTAGTCTTCATGGTAAGTTGTGGCAGCAACTCGGCTGATAAAAAGGAATCGTCAGATACAAAACAGGATAACAGTGCTTCTTCAAGTACACAATCATCAGATCCGGATGTTGAAAAAGGAATGAACCTGGTAGCAAAAAGCGATTGTCTTACCTGTCACCAGGTTGAACAGGCTTCTACTGGTCCGGCTTATATGGCTGTGGCTGGAAAATATCCGGATAATGATGCGGTGATTGATTCACTTTCAAAAAAAGTGATCAATGGCGGGTCAGGTAATTGGGGTACAGTTCCTATGACACCGCATCCATCTATTTCACCGGAGGATGCAAAA
>JBJMLW010000594.1:0-3291 GCA_045805105.1 Flavisolibacter sp.
CCTCTTCTGTCAGTTCATGTTTAAGATTATCGTCTTTTCCTATCAGCTTATCAATGATATCTGAGTCTACGCGCTTCAATGCAGTTTTTTCCAGCTTGTGTTCCAGGTGACTGATAAAATGATTATCGATAGGAGAATTCATCAACAGCACATCATATCCCTTCTTAAAAGCTGCCTGCAGATAACTGTCCTGCCTTTCCGGATCAATCGTATACAGATAAACGACGTTGCCTTCTTTATCAGTCTGTTTTTCCTTTACTTTATCCCTGTATTCTTCAAGAGTATAGTGTTCATTCTTCGTATTGGTCAAAAGGACAAAATCTTTTGCTCTTTCATAAAATTTTTCCTCGCTGATCATACCATACTTTACAAAAAGCCCAATATCCTTCCATTTCTCTTCATAAGCCTTACGGTCTTTCTTAAAGAGCTCGCTTAGCTTGTCTGCTACTTTGCGGGTGATGTAGTTGTTGATCTTCTTTACATTGCTGTCAGCTTGCAGGAAAGAACGGCTTACATTCAGCGGGATATCCGGAGAGTCTATTACGCCGTGCAGCAGCATCAGGAATTCCGGTACTATATCTTTTACCTCATCAGTAATGAATACCTGACGGCTGAATAGTTTGATCTTATTGCGCTGTACTTCAAATTCATTTTTCAGTTTTGGAAAATAAAGCACACCTGTCAGGTTGAAAGGATAATCCACATTCAGGTGGATCCAGAACAAGGGATCTTCCGCCATTGGATACAATTCCCTGTAAAAGTTCAGATAATCTTCATCTTTCAGGTCGCTGGGAGATTTGGTCCAGATGGGGTTGGTGTTGTTGATGATATTGGGAACCTCTACACTTTTATATTTAGGATCGCCTTTTTCATCAACTCCGTCTTCTTCAGATGTAGTGCGGGTACCAAACTGAATAGGCACCGGCAAAAACTTGGCATATTTATCCAGGATCTCTTGTATGCGGTGCTTTTGCAGGAATTCTTCAGATTCGCTATTGATATACAGGATCACATCAGTACCTCTTTCCGTACGGTTGCCTTCTGTGATCTCAAACTCTGTGCTGCCATCACATATCCAGCGGGCTGGCTCAGCACCATCCTGGTAGCTTAAGGTTTGTATCTCAACTTTTTCAGCTACCATAAAAGCGGAATAAAAGCCCAGACCAAACCTTCCGATGATCTCATTGGCATCATTCGCTTCCTTAAATTTTTCCATAAACTCAGTAGCCCCGGAAAATGCGATCTGGTTGATATATTTCTTGATTTCCTCTGCAGTCATACCAAGTCCCTTGTCAGATATGGTAAGGGTTTTAGCGGCTTCATCAACTTTCACCTGTATGGTCAGGTCGCCCAGTTCTTTGTTGAACTGCCCCAGGGAACTCAGTCTTTTGATCTTTTGTGTGGCATCGACTGCATTACTTACCAGCTCTCTTAAAAAGATCTCGTGGTCCGAATAAAGGAATTTTTTGATGATCGGAAAAATGTTCTCGGTATGGATCGAAATTGAACCCTTTTCTTGTACCATATGCAATTATGTTAGTTGAAAGATTTTAAGGAATAACGATGCTTGCCTATCAATCAATGTTCCAAAACCGGCCATCTTGCCAGATTGGCAGAATTTAAGTTAGAAGTTGACCGTCATTAGTTGGAAAGAAAAAAAATAATGCCTTGCCGTCTCCTTTCCGGCAAAATGAATTGTTTGTAATCAACCAACATCGGAAATATGGCTTTTATAAATCGTATATCGTGATTCCTAAATCTAAAATCCAGTCCTATCTTCAGGCAAACCAATCTGATGCACCGGAAAATTGCTGCCTTACTATTTTCTTTAATTTTTATTCATTCTGTGTACAGTCAGTCAAAAACCTCCATGGAGCAATTGCACCATCAAATAGATTCCGTTCTTCACGAACAGCAGGGAAGTTTTGCAGTGGCTTTCAAGGATCTGCAAAATGGCGATACATTGATCATGAATGGTAATGAAAGCTTCCATGCTGCCAGCACCATGAAAACACCAGTAATGATCGAAGTCTTTAACCAGGCGAAACAGGGCAGGTTCTCCTTAGATGATTCACTGGTCTTACGCAATGAGTTTAAAAGCATAGTTGATGGAACCACATTTTTTCTGGATTCGACTGATGATAGCGAAAAGGAACTTTATCTGCACACAGGTAAAAAAATAACCATCCGGAACCTGGTGTTTCAGATGATCACTGTAAGCAGCAACCTTGCTACCAATATGATCATGGAACTGGTAGGTGGGGAAAATGTTACAGCTACAGCACATAAAATGGGCGCTGTGAATATGCATGTGCTGAGAGGAGTGGAAGATAACAAAGCCTTTGAAAGAGGATTGAATAATACAACTACAGCCCTTGATCTGATGCTGTTGATGGAAAAAATTGCAAGGGGAGAAGCTGTCAGTAAAAAGGCTTCCAAAGAAATGGTAAGCATTTTATTACGGCAGCAATTCAATGAGATCATTCCTGCACGTTTGCCCTCCGGTGTAAAGGTGGCCCACAAAACCGGAAGCATCACCGGGGTAGAACATGATGCTGGCATCGTCTTTCTTCCAGATGGAAGAAAGTATGTACTGGTCCTGTTATCTAAAGATTTAAAAAAGAAAGAGGACGGGATAACAGGTATGGCTGCTATTTCAGAGATGATCTGCCATTATATGATGCAACTTTAAGTTTCAGGAAGATGATGAATATTAACACACGCATCTAAAAATAATCTCGGCTTTCTATTTTGTTTTTCATAAAAGAATAATACTTTTATTTAATTCTTTACATCATCGACCTGAATTTACTTCTGTTTATAGATCCTGCCTTATCCTGACATTCTATAATTCGTGTCCCTGTTTATATCGATCTAAATTTTGATCATATGTATCAACTGTTAAAACTTCTGGGATGGAAGAAAGCCATGGCAGGAGAGATGTTGCCCTTTGCCATTGCTATGGTTATCGCCGATTTATTTTATAAGTTCGGAAGTTTCATTCTCGAATGTGGTGCTTTTCTGGCTACATGGTTTGTATGCAGCTGGGTGATCGATAAGTTGGTTGTATTCAAACGAAAGTTTTTTCATCATCACTGAATGCTTTGATCTTATAGTTCAAAGAATTGTTTCAGCTTAAATGAATCGTTATGGCAACTAAAAGCCAGATAAATAAGTATGCTACGCAATCAGCATTCATCTTCAGTGGCAAGGTTGTAAAGTCCAGAGCCGCCACGTTGGAAGGTTTGCCCACCGATAATACATTGATCGTTCAGGTAAATCATATCACAA
>JBJMLW010000595.1:0-2441 GCA_045805105.1 Flavisolibacter sp.
ACAAGAAAATACTTTGTTGATGGGGAATATATTTTATATGTCGTGCATGGTATTACTGACTTTACCAGTATATAATTCACAGTCCGTGGACCATGGTCCATGGTCTATGGTCCATGGTCATACTTCATCACGCCATCCCTTCTATATTTCCGTTACAGAGATCAATCATAATGCAAAGGATAAAACCTTTGAGATCAGCTGCAAAATGTTTGCTGAAGACCTTGAAGAAATACTTGAGAAGAATTATAAAAGCACCCTGGATATTTCAGCGGGGAAGGACAAAGCCCAGTTTGACCGACTCATTCCTGATTATATTCAAAAGCATCTCAACATTGCTGTAAATGGAAAACCTGCATCACTGCAATTTGTAGGTTATGAAACTGAAAAGGAATCCGTGTTTTGTTATTTCCAGATTAATGATGTTTCCAAACCGGATAAAGTTGATGTAACGAACCAGATACTTTACGATTTTAATAGTTCAGAAACGAATATCATTCATCTCATCGTAAATGGTGCAAGGCAATCTGTAAAGCTTAATTACCCTGAGAAGACGGCGTCGTTTAAATTCTGATTTTGCCACAAAGGCTCTAAGGCGCCAAGAAGCACAAAGGGAAATAGTAATTTCTAAATTCAAATTGACTATAAACCTGCAGCTTAATGCTTGCAGCTTGCAGCCTGTAGCTATTCCGTAGCCATTTCGTCTATGATTGCCTGGCTTGGTTTAACAAGCACTTTATCTATTCGATGACCATCCATATCGATTACTTCAAAGTCGAAGCCTCTCCATTTTAAACGGTCGCCGGTTTTGGGAATGCGTTCCAGTTCCTGCAGTATGCATCCGGCCAGCGTATCAAAAGTGTATTCTTCATTACTTGCCCAGTCGGCTTTTTCAAAGCGACTGAGAAAATCATAAAAAGGTATCTGTGCATCTACCAGGTAACTTCCATCTTCACGTGGTGTGATTTCATAATCTTCAATTCCGGTTTGCGGAATGTCACCCACAATTGCTTCCAGAATATCATTCAACGTAATCATTCCCTGCAGGCTTCCGTATTCATCAACAATAAAACACGAATGCTGCTTGGTTTCCTTGAATTTTTCCATCAGCTGGTAAGCGGTATTGTTTTCAGGGACAAACATCGCTGGCTGAACCACATCCTTGAACATGGTAAAATCATCGATTATATACAGGTCTTTAATGGATACCATTCCTTTAATATTGTCAATATTTCCATCACAGATAGGATAAACCGAATGTGGTTCCTGCACAATCTTTTCCCTGATCTTTTCTTCAGTATCAGTAAGATCAAACCAGATGATATCACTGCGGTGTGTCATCAGTGATGTGATGTTACGGTCGCCGAGATGAAAAATTCTTTCAATCAGTTCTTTTTCTTCTTCTTCAATAGATCCTGATTCTGTTCCTTCACTGATGATGGCCTTGATCTCTTCTTCGGTTACAGTTTCATCCCTTGTTTTTTTGATATTGAAAATTTTAAAAAAGCCGTTGCTTGTTTTATTAAGCAGCCATACAATTGGATGTGTGACTTTGGCAAAGGTGCCCATTGGACCTGCTACCAGTTTCGATATACGCTCAGCATTTAATAAACCGATGCGCTTAGGGATCAGTTCACCAAAAATGATTGAAAGAAATGTAACAATGATGACAACAATCGTTGTGGCAACCGTATCTGCATATGGCCGGAGAAATTCAATTCTTTCAATTACCGGTGCCAGTTGTTTACCGAAACGTTCGCCTGAATACACACCGGTAAGAATGGCGATGAGCGTGATACCGATTTGCGCAGCTGAAAGGAACAGTTCAGGGTTATTGGAAAGCTTTAATGCTGATGAAGCTTTTTTGTCACCTTTTTCGGCCATCGTTTCCAGCCGTGGTTTACGTGCAGAAACCAGCGCGATTTCCGACATTACAAAAAGTCCGTTCACGATTATTAAACCCAGCAGAATGATGATCTCCATTATCGTATTAAATTATCCAATTGAAAATTTCCCCATTTCATGTGAAAAATCCATGCGGTTAAACTTCCTACCAGTATTCCTAAAACTGCGCCACCCAGCACATCGAGCGGGTAGTGTACACCTACATACACCTGCGCATATGCAATGAAAAAGGCCCAAACATACGCCAGGTACATCCATTTTTTAAAAATCCCCCTGAAGGTGAGCAACGCAAAGGTGGCCATACCAAAATGATTGGCGGCATGGTTGGATACGAAACTGGAACTACCCGAACATTGTTTCAGCAATAATCGTACATGAAATGAAAACTCCGGATCCATGCAGGGTCTCAGTCTGTTAACGGTTTCCTTGATAACCCTTGCGCCGATAACATCAGTAAGGGCAATGGTACATACAAAGGCAATACTCCACCAGAATCCCTTTGCACCAAAGTTTAGTGTCAGAAATGCCAGAATAAAAAG
>JBJMLW010000596.1:0-10817 GCA_045805105.1 Flavisolibacter sp.
TCAATACAACAGCGGTTACACGGTATGACTACCAGGATTATATTTTCCAGACAGGTTTGGGTACAGATAATAATGTTTCTGTTAGCGGTGGAACTGAAAGAACCCGCTATTTTTTATCGGGAGCGTATTTCTTCAACCAGGGGATCATTACCAATACAGATTTCAGAAGATATAGTTTCCGAGCCAATATCGATCAGACAATCAATCGTGTTCTGAGTTTCAACCTGGGACTTAACTACATCAACAGTGCAGCAAATGAAAAACCTGATGGTAATTCTTTTTATTCGCCGATGAATTCTGTTACCATCATTGGTAATTTCCAAGACATTCAAACGCGGGATGCATTAGGCAATATAAAAGCTGTGGGTGAAAGAGGAAGGGTAAACCCGGTGTCAGTGATTGAAGATTTCAAGCAACACCAGGAAACAAGCCGGATCGTTGCCAACCTTGGGGCCAAGCTAAAACCCTTTAAAGGATTCACAATAGATTATACACTCGGGATAGATAATTATGGTCAGAACGGAACAACCTACATGCCACCGTTTGCTTATAATGTAAATACAGCCTTCTTTGGTGGTGGCGCAACCCTGGATCCAACGCTGAACGGCTATGCAAGTACAGGCAATGATTATTTTTTTCAGATCAATAATGAACTGAATGGAACATACCAGTTCAACATTACTCCCGACATCGGTTCCACTACACAGGTAGGTTATTCAGTTCAGTATGAGAAAAACCGTTATGCACTTTTACAGGGAAGAGGATTGAGTCCTTTTGTGCAGACAGTTAATGGTGCAAGTACAGCACTTCCTAGTGTAGATGACCGAACCGAGTTTTCCGTTTCAGGAGTTTACCTGCAACAGAATTTCCGGTTTAAAAATTATTTATATCTCACTGGTGCTGTTCGTCGGGATGCATCATCTGTTTTTGGTGAAGACGAACGAAACCAGATGTATTATAAAGCCAGCGGAAGTTTCATTCTTTCGGAAATGGAATTCTGGAAAAAGAATCTTGCATGGTGGAGCACAATGAAATTACGTGCAGCTTATGGTGAATCAGGAAATCTTACCGGCATTGGCGCTTATGACCGGACAAATGTTTACAGTACAAATTCTTTTCTGAGCCGTACCGCCCTTTACTCCAGTACACGTCTTGCAAACGAACATGTAAAACCCGAACGTCAACGGGAACTTGAAATAGGTACAGACATTTCATTCTTCCACGACAGGCTCGGTCTCCAGTTTAACTGGTATAAGAAAAAAGTGGAAGACCTTCTGATCAACAGGCAGATTGCGCCAACGAATGGTTTTTCAAGCCTGCTTGATAACTTCGGAAGTTTACAGAACGAAGGTATAGAACTGGTTCTGACGGTTTCACCTGTCAGCAACAAGGATGTACACTGGAATATAACAGGCATCTACAACCGTAACAGGAATAAGGTTCTCGAGGTTGGTCCCTCTTTAACGCTTTTCAGTACAAATGGTGGTGCACCTGTTGCCCTGCTTGAAGGTTACCCTGTTGGAATTTATTATGGAACTTTCTTCGCACACCAGGATAATGGAAGTTTGGTGAAAACCCCCGCTGGCTTACACCAGATAGAAAGAGGTATACAGGTTAGTCCAACGGAATACGTAGTGAAGAGAGATGCTAATGGCCTCGTTGACCAGAACCCAGCCTACGTTACATTACGCAAGGTTATCGGTGACCCGAATCCTGATTATACCGGTTCTCTTGTTAATGAAGTCGGCTATAAAAAATTCAACCTGAGAGTACAGTTGGATGCTGTACAGGGGAATGAAGTATTCAATGCAGATTTCAGAACACGGCAGGGTGTAGGAAATGGAAAAGTGGCAGAACAGGAACATAGAGGAGAACTGCCACGTGGATGGATCAACAATATTTACCAGATTGAAGAATGGCGCGTGCAGGATGGCTCTTTTGTGAAGCTTCGCGAAGTTTCACTGAGTTATTCACTGGGTGGATTCAAATTTTTCAGGGATGTTACTTTCAGCCTCACCGGCAGGAACCTGATATCATGGGATAATTATAATGGTTATGATCCGGAGCTGAATGCAGCAGGGCAAAGTACACTATTGCGCGGAATTGATTTTGGTGGCGTGCCCATTCCACGTACATATAAATTTGGAATCGCTGCTAAATTCTAACCTGTAAAAATTTAATTATGAAAATGCAAATCAAAATATTATTCTCCGCACTGATGGCCATCTGTCTTGTGGCAACATCGTGCAAAAAAGATTATGTGAACCCAGGAGCGGCAACAGACGAACAGGTGTTCAGTTCACCGCAGGGACTTACAGGCGTTGTTGTTGGATTACAAAGAGTCTATACTGCCGGACGTGCGAGTTCGCTCTATAATAAAATTGCACTGGATGGATTGTTGACGAAGCAGCTGATTGTTCTGAACCAGGGTAATACTTCAGAATACCAGTTGCAGCTTGGTGGTGGATCAGTGGACGGTACCAATACCATTCTTGGTGGTTTATGGACAACCAGCAATAAAATTATTTATGATGCAGACAAAGTACTTGCAAGTGCGGCTACCCTTTCAGATAAAGGTTATGCCAATGGATTAATTGGATATGCAACCATTTTCAAAGCACTCGCGCTGGGTGATCTTTCCGAGTACTGGGAAAAAGTTCCTGCATCCATAGGTAAGAATGTAACTTTTACCGACAGGCAACAAGGATATACCAGAGCCATTGCCGATATTGACGCGGCTCTTTCCGCTATCAATACAACACCCATTTCAGCAGCCTTCATTGCGAATGTTCCTGCAGGTATAGATATCGTGAATACACTTCATGCACTAAAGGCGAGATATTCTCTTTTCACCGGCAATTATGCCCAGGCACTTGCAGAAGCAAACGCTGTAAATCTCACGGTGAAATCTGTTTTCAATTTTACCCTGCAGAACCTGAATCCAATTTTTGAAACGGCAACATCTACCAATAATGTATATGCGCCGGATTCAACAACAATGGGTTTGCCTCCTGCACTAGCTCCCGACCTTTTAGACAAAAGAGTTCCATTTTATATTTCTACCAATGCAACCAATCCCAAATTCAGGGTCAGTGGCTTCGGTGCGGGGTCTATCACACCATGGCCTGTTTACCTTCCGGGTGAAATGACCTTGATCAAAGCAGAAGCCTATGCACGCCAGGCAACACCAGATCTGACTAACGCGCTGGCAGAACTTAATAAAATAGTTACTAAAACACCTGCAAGTGATCCATTTGGTGTTGGTGCCAATCTTCCGCCCATCGTTGGTCCGCTGACACAGGCACAGATCCTCGATCTCATTTATAAACACAGAAGCATTGAACTGTATATGTCAGGATTAAGACTGGAAGATATGCGTCGTTTTGGGAGACCCAATTCGGAAAGAGGAAGGAATTTTCTACCTTATCCTTTCCTCGAGCGCGATAATAATCCGAATACACCGGCGGATCCGGCATTTTAGGGGATCTTGATGAGTTGATAGGTTGATTCGTTAATAACTTGGAGTTCTATAATCTAATTATTCCATTCAAACGTATCAACCTGTCAAAAGTCAACTTTATTTATAACCGGTAACCTGTAAACCTTTTCGCGATCATCGTATAACTACCAGTGACAGGATTAAAAGGTTTGGTCGAGTCAATGATAGAATAATCAACAGTGAGTTTTCCTGATTTTAAAGTTCCAATGCAGATGGTTGCGGGAAAGCACCTTGGTGCGTCGGTTACAAACATCCTGTAACCGAAATAGAGTGTGGTTAAAGGTGCACAGGGTACGCCTGGTAAAATAGACCGGCAACCCTTTGGAAGGTTATCCAGAACATGGTTGTTTTCCGGATATGCAGGAAGATTCTGAAGGATCCTGTAAATGGAAATATTAAATGAATCATTTTCATTGCCGGTTACAGATCCCCTGAATGTGGATAAATAACCTGCACCCCCTTCCCGATCAACGATGTAGACAGATTTTGTAATGCTGTCTTTGATTATGCCGGGTGAAGGATACTGGTAACGGTATCCTGTCATTTTTACCTGATATAATCCAGTATTGAAAAACCTTACTTTCAGAATGTCAATTTTTTTCATCATACCACCATTATCAATATCCCAGAGTACTGAATCATATTGATATCCTGGTTTGAATCGGACAAGATTGTACGTCAGTGCTGTGTCTGTATCGGAAATTGTATCTCCTACTTCTTCTGCAATTGTGAAATCAGCAACAGGAGGTTGAAAAGGTAAGGTTCCTTCAAAATTTTTTTTGCATCCGGCAATTGCAAATCCCATCAGAATGGTTGTAAAGAAAATAACAACCCTCATATTACTTTTGTTGACAATTTAAATGAATAAAAAATTATGCCGTTATACCCGCTATCATTCCCTATGCCCTTTTCCGGCTTTTTAAGTTCTTAACGCATAATTTTATTTATCGGTAATTTTTCCTGCAACGGAATTACATTTTGTATTGTCAACTCAATGCGGACTATGCCAATGGATCACTACGCTTTGGTTAAGGAGTGCCTGAAGGGCCGGCCTTCTGCGCAAAAGGAATTGTACCAGCAGTTCGCAGGCCCCATGCTGAGTATCTGTTACCGGTATACCAAATCCATGGCCGATGCGGAAGATGTTCTCCAGGAAGGTTTTGTAAAAGTTTTCCTGAACCTCCACCAGTATAAATTCCAGGGAGAACTGGGTGGATGGTTGCGCAGGATCATGGTTACTACGGCGATCAATTATCTCAAGCGGAATGCCCGTTACCAGACTGACCTTCTTTATCCTGATGACAATATGCATGTGGTCAGTCATGAAAGTCATCCCGAGTTAAAAATGGAAGCGCGGGAACTAGCTGACCTGGTTCGCCAGCTCCCTCCGGGTTACCAGACCATCTTTAACCTTTATGCGGTGGAAGGTTTTAACCATGTGGAAATAGGTAAAATTCTCGGGATCAAGGAAAGCACATCACGTTCGCAATACGCACGGTCACGGGCATTGCTGATCCAGTGGATAGAACAGAAAAATAATGATGTAAAAAAGACTGTATATGCAAAATGATTTTGAAAAACAGGTGCGTGATAAAATGAAGGAACTGGATCTTGTTCCATCTGCACCTGTGTGGGAAAGGGTTCAGGAGCAGATCCGGCAAAAAAAAGACCGGAAGAGGGCCATTATCTGGCTTCCATTGCTCGGATTACTACTTGCCGGGGGCATCTGGTGGCTGAACGATGCCGGCAACAATCAGATTATTTCAACTTCACATCATACTCAAACAAATCTTCCTTCAACACAAAAAGTACATAGTGAAAATAATATCAGGTCAAAACAGGAAAGTGAAAATAATTCTCCCATTGAACAGAATGCTGCAACACTACAAAACCATGTTGAAAGAGTAGATCAAACAAATACCAGCATTTCCATTCTTCCTGGTTCCGGTAAAGGATCACCAGAAATCAGAACTTCCGGTATATCATCTGCCAAAATTGCAAAGCGGAATAAAATAAATACAATTATTAAAGAACCGGTTCAGCTGAAAGAAACAAAACCAGCGGAGAATTTAGATCATACTATTCGTGGTATAGTTCCTTTCTCTGAACAGCAGAAACTTTCAGATAATCATTTAACAGGTCAGGAGAATGCACAGTTATCAACAATACGGTACCAACCTGATAAAATGATTCAGGTGCCAAATGAAATGGAAAAAAATAATCCTGTCAGGTTATCTGAACAACAAACACAGGAAATCCAATTTAAACCCATTGTAAAAAATTTATCGTCAGGTCCTATTGTAAATATTGCTCGTGGAAATGATCGAACTTGGAAATTTGGTTTTAGCGGATCAGCAGGAATTTCGGGCGCAAAATATGGTGCAAATTTATTTGCCGGAAATAAAATAGCTGATGCAGTTCGCATTGTTGATTCTGTTCAGCCACCTTTTATTTATAATAATGCCGCCAGCAAGGAAAGTAAAACCATCCAGAATAATTTTGCCTTTTCAGCAGGTATGATCGCACGGAAATCACTGAGCAACAGATTTGTTTTTTCAGCAGGTATCTTATATGAATACCTTAGTTATAACAGCACCGTCGGAATTCGTATTAACCAGCCGGTTGCAGTACAGGGTACTACTAACGGTGCACTTTATTATACTTCTTACAGTACGAAACAACAGGAATACCTTAACCAGTATCATTTTATTTCTATACCTGTTACGATTCACTACCAGGTACTGAGAAATGCCCCCTTGTCAATTAATGCAGGTCTTTCTGTAAAACAACTCGTCAAAACCAATGCACTGGAATTCAACCATACATCACAAATGTATTTTTACAATCGTAACGCATTTAACAGAACACAGTTGTTCCCAGCCATTGGTGTAGAATACGCGTTACTCAAAGACAAATCACTTATTGTTGGTCCACAGTTTGAGAGTAGTATCGTTGCATTTGAAAAAAATGGTTCTGATGAACACCTTTATGTTGGATCCTTAAAAGTGCAGTGGCTTTTTCTGAAAAATTAAAATTTCCACGCAACGGCATTTCAATATCGGTTGTCAGACGATTGTCCGACATGCACAACGTGCATTTCTAAATCAAAAACTCAACGATGAAAAAGATTTTTTCTGCTGCCTGCCTGTGTGCATTCACATTTCTATTCCATGGTTGTGTAAAGGATACCTACCAGAAATCTTATTCTTATACCTATTACATCCCTGTTTATAAAACTACCGAACAGGTGCGGGCAAATATTAAAAGCAACTCGCCACAAACCATCAGCAATCCTGGTAAAGTTTATGTTCGCGGAAATTATATTTACCTGAATGAGATTGACAGGGGTATTCACGTGATCGATAATTCAGATCCATCCCATCCCAATAACATTGGTTTTATAGATATTCCTGGTAATATGGATATTGCTGTTAAAGGCAATACACTTTATGCTGACTTGTACAGCGACCTTGTTGCTATAGATATTACCAATCCGCAATCAGTTTCTTTAAAGAAGGTTGTGGAAAATATTTTTCCTGAACGTGTAAACTATTCCAACATCATACTCGATGCAAACAGGGTGGTTGTAGACTGGATCAAGCGGGATACTGTAATAACTGAAAAAGGTAAAATGCAGGAATTCCTGCGGAGGAATGACATTTTTATGATGTATAGTGCGACCGCGAACTTCCAGACTGGTGTGTCTAATTCTTCGGCTTCCTCTGTTTCCGTTTCACCTTATGGAAGTGGCGGTTCTATGTCACGCTTTACTCTTGCAAATGAAAGGCTGTATGCAGTGAACATGAGTTCTCTGAAAATATTTAATGTAACAACAGAAGACGACCCTGTTCAGACAGCAACAAAAAATATCGGGATGAATATTGAAACCATTTTTCCATTTAAAAATCAAATGCTGGTGGGTTCACAATCCGGTATGTATGTATTTAATGTTGCTAACCCCGACCAGCCAGTACAACTGGGAAGGTTTGGACATGTACAAAGCTGCGATCCCGTAATTGCCGAAGGAGAATATGCATATGTAACACTCCGTTCAGGTGCAGCCTGCCAGGGTTTTACCAATGAACTGGATGTTCTGAATCTGAATGACCCCACCAATCCCGCACTTGTAAAAGTTTATCAAATGACCAATCCACGTGGCCTTTCAAAAAATGGCAATTATCTTTTTATCTGTGACGGGCTGGATGGTTTAAAAGTATATGATGCATCTGATGTAAATAACCTAAAGATGGTGAAACATATCAGCGGAATTGAAGCGTATGACATCATTACGGTAAATGACCGTGCAATAGTTTCTGCGAAAGATGGACTATACCAGTACGATATTTCCAACATGCATAATATCCAATTGCTCAGCAGGATTGGACTTACCAGATAATTATGAGGCATTATTTATTAGCTGGATTGTTATTCCTGTTTCAGACTGCAGTTGCCCAACAAAAAAATAAATTTCAATGGACATCCACTGTAAAAGCAGGGGTAATGTTCGGTGCATCAACCGATAATTTCCATATGCAGGCAATGACCGGTATAAAATACACCACCTGGCAGCTTACTGCGGGTGGAGGAGTAGATTGTTATTACTGGCGGACAGTGCCAATATTTATCAGTCTTTCCAAAGACCTGTTGAAAAAGCGGAACACACCTTTTGTTTCCTCTCAGTTTGGTATAAATTTTCCGTGGATAAAAAACCTTGAAGAAGATGATTGGTCAGATTACCGGTACCACAAAGGTTTTTATGGAAATCTTGATGCTGGTTACCGGATTGCTATCAATAGTAATGCTTCCATGACTTTAAGTATTGGTTATTCACAGAAAAAACTTTCTACTGAAAAAATTTATTATAGCCTGTTGGAACCCAGACCACCATTTAATAAAGTTGAAACATTCAGGGAAAATTATTCTTACAGTTTCAACCGTCTTTCGTTTTCAGTGGGATTATCTTTTTAGGAATCGTATATTTCGCTGAATGCCTTTGTGTTTGGCACGGCTAAGTGGTGAATTCCGGAATATTTTTTTAAATACTTCTTCAGTCATTTCCTCCCATTCATTTGTAGACAGGTTCAGGAGTTCAGGAATGGGTTGAAACAAAGGCTCATTGTGAGGTTTGCTGAAGCTATTCCAGGGACAAACATCCTGGCATACATCACAACCAAACATCCAGTTCTGAAATTTTCCTTTAACTGTTTCCGGAATCAGTTCTTCTTTTAGTTCAATGGTAAAATAGGAAATGCATTGACTCCCGTTAATGGTTTTATCAGGAAGGATGGCTTCAGTGGGGCATGCATCAATACACCTGCTGCAACTTCCGCAGTAATCACCAGCAAACGGATCATCATGATTCAAATCAAGGTCTGTTATCAATGTTGCAATAAAAAAGAATGAACCGTTTTTACGATTGATGAGGTTTCCGTTTCTTCCTATCCATCCAAGGCCGCTTCGTACTGCCCATGAACGTTCGAGTACGGGCGCTGAATCTACAAAACCCCGTCCGCTGAATTCACCAATTCTTTCACGAAGATCACACATCATGTTGCGGAGCTGGCCTTTGATCACTTCATGGTAGTCATGTCCATATGCATATTTCGAAATCTTTTTTTCACCTTCAAGGGAAGAAGACGGATAATAATTTTTCATGAGTGTTATAACAGACTTCGCTCCCGGAACCAGCCTGGATGGATCTGTTCTCATGTCAAAATAATTTTCCATGTATTTCATGGATCCATGCATTCCCTGCTGCAGCCAGTTTTCGAGGCGCCTGGCATCATCATCCAGAAAAGTTGCCTGCGCTATACCGCAGAGGTCGAAATGATGCGTACGAGCCGCTTCCTTTACAAGTGTTGTATGTAATGCTTTTATATCCAAAACAGCAGGTAAAGGTAATTAATGTGCCTGCTTCGTCACCGGCATCACTTGTTAAAAATCTTGATCCGGATCATCAGGTAAGTGTAAATAATAATTTTTTAAAATTTTTCGTTGATTATTACTTCAGTTAAAAATAATTTTTGATATTGGGCGCACACAACTAACTACATGAGAATACTGTCATTGCTCTTTTTAAGCATTGTGGGTTTATTTGCATCAGCACAGGACGCAAGTCCATTTACAAAATTCGGAAAGATCACTCCCGAACAACTTCAGAAAAAAATTTATTCAATCGACAGCAACGCCAACGCTGTTGTTTTAAGTGATATTGGTAATACAGCTATTGAAGGAAATTCCAAGGGATGGTTTTCCATCACGTTTACCCGGCACCGGGTTGTACATATACTGAATAAAGGAGGATATGATGCTTCTAACGTTGAAATTCCATTGTATAATAACGGACAGGATGAAGAAAAACTTGATAACATCAAGGCTGTAACATACAACCTTGAAAATGGCAAGGTAGTAGAAACGAAACTTGACAAATCAAGCGTATTCAAGGAGAAAGTGAGCAAATCAAAAACGCTCAGAAAGTTCACCATGCCAAATGTAAAGGAGGGATCAATCATTGAGTTCGAGTATACTGTAATATCTGATTACATCGATAACCTTGATACCTGGCATTTCCAGGAAGACATTCCTGTTTTGTGGAGTGAGTACAAACTCAGTGTTCCGCAGTTTTTTACCTATGCATTTTTAAGTCATGGATATCATGGTATGTATATTAACGACCGGAAAGACAAGCAGAGTACATTTGTTGTGATGGACACCCGAACAACGGGTTCGTCGGACAGAACATCTTTTACTGCCGGAGTTACTGACTGGAGATGGGCTATGATCAATCTTCCTGCTATTAAGGAAGAAAGTTTTGCTTCTGCTCTTAAAAATCATATTTCAAGTATTGAATTCCAGCTTGCCTCTTATAATTATCCGCTCACTCCAAAAGATTTCAGGTCAACATGGCCCGGCCTGATAAGTGAATTAAATAAATCAGATTATTTCGGTGCAGACCTGAACAGGGATAATAACTGGATGAAAGATGAACTGAAACCTGTAATTGCAGGTTCAAAGAATTCAGAAGATAAAGCAAAGAAGATCTACGAGTATGTTAGGGATAATTTCAATTGCACAAGTTTTAATGGCCTGGGGATGACGCAGACATTGAAAAATGTTTACAAGGCCAAAAAGGGCAATGTGGCTGAAGTAAATCTTGTGCTCACAGCAATGCTAAAAAATGCCGGTTTCCAGGCGGATCCTGTAATACTCAGTACGTCTGATCATGGATATGCACTGGAATTATATCCCATGATTACAAGTTTTAATTATGTAGTTACAAAACTGAATATAGATGGAACCGAATATTTCCTGGACGCCA
>JBJMLW010000597.1:0-3072 GCA_045805105.1 Flavisolibacter sp.
ACAAATATCTTGGTAAACCATCCTGCACGGGCAAGAAGGATCTTTCGTACAAGAACATCAATTCCAAAGTCAATTCCAAAATTCGCGAGTGGACCTGTATGATCGCGTGTAGCCATTTTATTCAGGAAGTTGATGACTTTTCCCAGCGGCTTCAGACTTTCACCGATACCGGCAACATCTTCCCGGATGATGATTTCCTGCGACTTTAGCTGTTGTAACAGTCTTTGTTCTTCCTGTAACAGATCTTCATATGTTTTGATGGTTCTACTCATAAACTTTTTTAATGATCATATTACGGATCATAGGAACAATTACTTTTTTACGAAGAGCAAAAAGAACAGCTGTCAGAATCAGGAAAAGAGCGGCCACGAGGAAAAAGCCCGCAGCATGATTATCAAGTACTGATCCGAGCCACCAGCCAAGCCCAAACGCAGTAAAGAAAAGGAAAAAGAATGCAAAGAAAAAAGCAGTAATGCCTATAACAATTCCCGAAACGGCAGTTGAAGCACCTTTAGTGGCTTTCGCCTTGGCCAGGTCGGCATATGTCTGTACATATTCCCTGGCGTGTTCCTTAAACCGGGAAGCTTTCGATTTCAGTTCTTCCATGTGAATGTTTTCTTTGCAAAAATAGCAGGCCTTTCCGGCCTGCCCTTAATCAGCTGTAACTTTCTTTTACATTGTTGAATTTGTTACCAGCGTCAGCTGCTGCCTTTGCGCCTTGGTTCTTAAGGCTGTCAATTTCACCTTTTGCATTTGCAAACAGATCAGTGAGATGGCTGGCCCAGTCACCTGCTGTATCTTTTACTTTTTGCCTGAGGTCTGATCCTTTTTCAGGAGCGATCAGAAGACCTACCAGTACACCGGCAGCTGCCGCACCAACTAATCCTAAAATAACTTTGGATTTTGTAGACATAGTATTTCGTTTAAAATGAGCAATTATTTGCAGAATCCTTTAAATAATCATACCAAACCACGCTGGTTACAGAAGTCTGAACTAACAATACCAATGTAGAAAAATATACATCAATCATTATTTTTATATCGCCGTTAAATTGATTGCCTGCTGATGTGGTATGATAATTAAGGAAGTAAACTATTGCTGAAACATGATGACCCGGAAAAAGGTTTTAATTATTGACGACGAAGTGGACCTATGTCTTTTAATGAAGACATATTTTCTTCGAAAAAATTACGAAGTATATATTGCCCATACATTGGCAGATGGTATTTCGCGACTGGATGAAATAGTTCCTGACTATTTATTTATTGACTACAACCTTCCTGATGGTCTGGGATGGGATAAATTACCCGAATTGTACCAAAAGTACCCGGAAATACAATTTCACCTGATATCCGCTTTCCGACCCACAATGCCTACAGAACTTGATGGCGCCAAGCTTACAATCTGGGAAAAGCCAATCAGCCTAAAATCACTCGATAATTTTTTTTAGCTGTAATCTGTGTCTCATAATAAGATTCATCGTCATTGCTTGAATCAAGCTTGCATCTTGAAGCATCACACTTGCAGCTTGTGTTAATCTCCCCATATTTCATCTTCACCATTCAGCCATTTCTTTACAAGACGGGTGGTAACTGATTTTGGACGTTCAAGAGGGAAGCCTAAAACACGATCCCAGCACAAACTTGCTAATACTCCCAACGCCCGGCTTACTCCAAACAATACAGTATAAAATTCGTATTCAACCATTCCATAGTGTACCAGCAATGCCCCACTATGTGCATCCACATTAGGCCATGGGTTTTTTATTTTTCCTAACGATTGGAGAATCGGAGGAACAGCTTCATATATATTCCATACTGTCTGTACGAGTGGGTCATCAGGCATGTGCTTTTTTCCAAATTCCATTTGTGCAGTAAACCTTGGATCTGTTTTACGAAGTACTGCATGACCATAACCCGGAACTACCTTGCCTTCGCTGAGGGTTTTCTTTACATATTCTTCTATCTGCTGTTTGGAAGGTTTTTCTGTCTTCAACTCTTCACGCATTTCATAAATCCATTTAATCACTTCCTGGTTTGCAAGGCCATGGAGTGGACCGGCAAGACCATTCATACCGGCAGCAAAACTCAGATATGGATCGGCGAGCGCTGAACCAACAAGGTGAGTGGCATGAGCGGATACATTACCACCTTCATGGTCTGCGTGAATAGTCATATATAACCGCATTAATTCCTTAAAACCGTCATCCTGGTAACCGAGCATATGGGCAAAATTTCCTGCCCAATCAAGTAAACCATTTGGCTGGATGTGATTACCATTTTTATATTTTCTTCGATAAATATATGCGGCAACCCTTGGAAGGCGGGCAATGAGATCCATTGCATCATCAAACACAGCATCCCAGTAATCTTTTTTATTCATGCCCGCAGCATACCTTTTTGAAAACTGGCTTTCTGTCTGCAATGCCATAACAGCAACAACAAATTGGGTCATCGGGTGTGTGTGCAGAGGAAGCGCTTCAATGGTTGCAAAAACATGATTGGGTACATGACTTCTTCTTTGCCACACTGAAGTAACATGCTGTGCATCGTCGTCGGTGGGAAGTTCACCAACTAGCATCAGATAAAATAATCCTTCCGGCAAAGGTTCTGAACCATGATCCGCCTTGGGAAGTTTAACCTGTAATTCAGGTATGGTATAACCACGAAAGCGAATACCTTCCTGCGCATCCAGTAATGAAGTTTCTGAAACCAGTCCCGTCATTCCACGCATGCCCTGGTATATTTGTGCCAACTGCACTTCCCCTATAACTTTATTTCCGTGTTCTTTTAAAATATCCTTGATCTCTGCACCGATTTTTTCTGCTTTTTCCTTAAACCTGTCTTTAATAATACCCATTGGTTGAAATTTATGTTGAGGGTGATGTTTTCAAGATGCTAAAGTTATACAATGACACCGGGGCTGCAAAAAATGTGTGACGTAAAAATGTTTAATACTGATTGGATTGTGACTGATGAATTGTGAATTTTGAATTATCAATTGGAATTTAGTGAGGAGCTCAGTGTAAATCAAAACATGTGAAAGTATCATGTAGCGGTAAACAGGTTAAG
>JBJMLW010000598.1:0-4177 GCA_045805105.1 Flavisolibacter sp.
ACCTGATGCATCAGTGGTGGTGGCATTTTTATGACAGGTATGAAGGCTGGATACATAGAAAAGCAAACCATAATTTTTTTATCAGTGCAGAAGACATGGAGTTTGCAATACGACAGTACAGGTTATCGTCCCAACGGTGTTCGATAGCAACTTATGGAATTGAAGAAAAAAAAATTACGGAGCCAAAAAATATTACAAGGAAAAAAATTGGTTTAAATGAAGAAGAAAACATCCTGTTATTTAATGGTACCCTTGACTATAAACCGAATTATGATGCAGTAATGACACTGGCTGATATCGTTGAACCCATCCTGCGAAAAGCAGGTGTTCATTACAGGATCATCATAACCGGCAATCGCGCTCCGGCAGACCTTGTTAAAAAAATGCTTTCAAATGACAGGATAACGTACATCGGTTATGCAGAAGATGTAGACCTCTATTACCAGGCTGCTGACCTTTTTTTGAATCCTGTAACCAATGATTCAGGTGTGAAAACAAAAGTAATTGAAGCAATTGCCAATAATTGCTCCGTTGTGTCAACCGAATCTGGCATTTCAGGCATTGCGATGGAGACCTGTGCGAATAAAATTTATACAATAAAGGACCATGACTGGAAAAAATTTGCAGAAATTGTTTTGCAACAGCTTTCTGTTCAGCAGCCTGATACAGACGATTCATTTTATGAATACTATTCCTGGAAAAAAATCACTGGAAACGTCTCAAAAATAATTGAGCAGGTAGCACATGAATAACACTCCCGACATATCTGTTGTGATCTGTTCATACAACCGTGCAGATTATATCATTGGTGCCATCGAAAGCCTGAACCGGCAGACACTTGACAAGAAAAGGTTTGAAGTGCATGTGGTAGATAATAATAGCATTGATAATACCGGTGACCTTGTACAGGAATATATATCAACACATCCGGATTTCAATTTGCGTTACCTCACAGAATCCAAACAGGGTGCGTCATTTGCAAGAAACACGGGCGCAGCTTTTTCATCAGCTCCCCTGCTCTGTTTTATGGATGATGATGCCATTGCTGAAAAAGATTTCCTGCAACGCATAGCCGAATTTTTTACGACCCATCCCAACGCTGCTGCTCTTGGAGGAAGGATCATTCCAAAATATATACCTGAAGAACCCAATTGGATGTCGCACTTTGTGTCGTCCCTTGTTGGAAATTTTGATTACAGTCCGCATATAACACAATTTGCTCCAGGCAAGTACCCGCTTGAATCAAACATGATTGTAAAGAAATCGGATTTTGATCTGGTCAATGGTTTCAATACAGATCTGCCGGGTGTAAAAGGAACATTAAGAATTGGTGGTGAAGGAAAGGACTTTTTTTTACGGTTGCAGGCTTTGGGTAAAGAAGTGTATTACGATCCTTTTGCAATTGTGCACCATGTTGTAGAAGTTAAAAAGCTTACACCACATTACCTGTACAGGGTGGCATCAGGAATCGGGCGTGGTGAACGGGTTCGGACAAAGATGCTCGGCGGATGGCCATTCTTTAAAAAAATTATTGAATATCTCTATAAACTTGCCGGTTCATTTGTTCTGGGTGCATGGTATGCTGTAAAAGGAAAACCGCAGCAAAGTTTACCTGTAATCCGGTTCCGCATCGATGCATTAAAAGGTTTACTGGGATTCTGATCAGAACATTTTATAGAAATGAGCCTTGCCCCGTATGATCGTTGGTGCAAGCGACCATAAACGCATCAGGTTACCACCAAATGCAAATACCCTGCTCCAGTCGCCAAAAGGATTTCGCAAAGTAAATAAACGGTGAAGTGTAGACGCTGCAAGGAAAACAAAAAATCCCCATGAATAATTCAGTAAAAGAAAAATAAACCACACCACTCCGTATTGTTTTCTCACACGAAGGTGATTAGATACCATCAGCTGCAAACCTTTTTTATCGTAAAGATTGTAGTATCCCTTCTCTACAATTTTCCTGTCAGAATTAATGGCAGCACCTTCCAGGTGAATGATATGAAGGTCACCGTAAATGCAAAGGTCTCCTTCCCTTTTCAGCCGGTTGCACCATTCGACTTCTTCAGCATAAAGAAAAAAGTCTTCATCCATCATACCTGCATCTTCTACTGCACTTCGTTTTACCATTAAAAAGGCCCCGCTGATCCAGTCTACATTCACTGTTGTTGTTGCTTCAGGAATGTTGGGCACTTTTTGCTGCGTTCTGTAACCCATCCACCTGATAAAATCGCCCCAGTAAGGGATTGGCAGCAGGTGATTAAGGCCTCCTTTTACAAAAAAATTCCCCGAGATCTGTGGCGTATGGTCTGCATTCAGCTGCTGCACGCCAGCTGCAACAAAACGATCTGTCTGCAAACGTTCATAACATTGTTTAATGGAGTTGTCGATGGAAAGGGTATCGGGGTTGAGGAGTAGAAAAACGTTTCCTGAAGCAAGCCGCATTCCCTGGTTGTTGGCGCGTGCGAAACCGGAGTTCTGTTTCATTTCAAAATAACGCAGGGAAGGAAACTTCTGAAGTAATTCTGTCTTTTCTCCTGCTGAAGCATTATTATCAACAATAATAATTTCGCAAGCCAAGCCTGGATTAAGGTGAAGAAGAGATTGAATGGAATCTGCAATCCATTTACCCGACCGGTAATTCACCATGATGATTGAAAGTAACGGGCGGATTTCATTCATGTGACCGGGATTTCATTTTCCAAGAAAGAAAATTCACCAGCATCAATGATTTTGATGCTGGGCCAAATTGCAGCACTTTCAGCGGTATCTGTTTCTGTGCCCTGAGCATATGACTGATTACATGTGGAATGCCAGGCACCTGTTTTTTGATATCTTCTTCTGATCTCATTCCATAATTGCGCAGGAGTCTCCAGTAATAATCATAAATCAGAATGTCGGCAAAGGCAGGTTCACCAATTTTTTCTGCAAACAAAATATTTTCCTTCACAATGATGCCGGGATTATTTCTTACAAACACTGTCGTCTGGTCTTCATGCAAACCGATACTTACCAGGTGCTGTGGAATATAGGAATATTTGAATCCTTCTTTCAGCATCCTGGAATAATAATCTACATCCACCAGCCAGATGAGGCGTTCATCATACCGGGTTTTAACTGACCGTTTCAAAAGTGTATTGCTCGGTGGACCAATCACCTGCGCCAGTAAAAGATGATTGGGTTTTTCAGACATTTCCTTCAATAAGCGGGGTATTGCCTGCAGAATTATTTTCCTGCCATGTTCGTCAATGGCTGTATTCTGGCAAAATACAAAGTCGGCATTTGTTTTTACTATTTCATTGTGAAAGATTGTCAATGCATGATTAGAATGAAACCAGTCATCCTGATGCATTAGTATCTGGTACGCTCCGTTTCCCTTATCAAGCGCTGCATTCCAGTTTCGCGGTGTTTTTAACGGAGCCTGATTATGATAATAACGGATATCTATTTGTGATGTAAACTGTTGAATGGCTAGTTTTATATCTTCGTCAGGAGAATCATCAGAAATGACTACTTCCTTATTAGGATAATCCTGTTTGATGATGGATTCCAGGCATCGCACCACGTATTGTGGTTTTTTATATCCGGGGATGCAAATACTAATTAGTGGTTGAGACATGATCAAGACAGCGGCAAATATAATTAAAGGAGCCCTGCGGAAAAGAAAGCCGCATAACTTCCGTAAGATTCCCTGGATGAGGGAAAAGATTCTGAAACACACCGAAGACCGGAAAGTAAAGCATTTGAAATTAGGAGGATTTGACATTGATTACAGACGCCCGTATGAATTGCTCCATACATACCGTGACATATTTGAAAATGAGATCTACAGATTTACAGCGGTTTCGAAAAAACCCCTGATCATAGACTGTGGTTCCAATATCGGATTGAGTATTCTTTATTTCAAACTGGTTTACCCGGAATCAAAAGTCATTGCATTTGAACCGGATGCAGGCAATTTTGAATTGCTTCAAAAAAATGTTGGCAGTAACCGTTTGAACGATGTTGAATTACACTATGCTGCTGTGTGGACCATAGATGGAATGATTTCATTTGAATCAAATGCATCTGAAGCGAGTCATATTTCACAGGAAGGTAATGGACAAAAGGTAAAGGCGATTAGCCTTAATAAAATTTTATCAGGTGTGGCATCAGTTGATTTTCTCAAAATTGATAT
>JBJMLW010000599.1:0-2847 GCA_045805105.1 Flavisolibacter sp.
TTATGGGCGCAGGGACTAAAAGCAGCTGCAGTTCAGCTGGAACATTTATGGAACAAATTCTGTCAACAGCATGAATTATGTCTTTTCTGCGCTTATCCTAAAACTGG
This sequence comes from Flavisolibacter sp., assembly GCA_045805105.1. GTDB lineage: Bacteria > Bacteroidota > Bacteroidia > Chitinophagales > Chitinophagaceae > Flavisolibacter. The sequence continues at coordinate 108 of JBJMLW010000599.1, forward strand.
CTTTACACAGGATATCAATGATTCTATCATGAATATTTGTGCTTGTCATTCAAAAATGATTGGAGGGTCTGAAAAGCAGTTGACAGAAATCATATATACCGATGTAATCAGAAAAACTGGTTAGATAGAATAGGTACATTCAGTCTTTACATTTTTCGAAATCAATTCCCCCATTCAGGGTCCTCTGTGCGTGCATATTCCGTGTTATCCGCGCCAATCAGCTTCCGGGTTGTTAATGCATCATGTGGTCTACCAATTAAGAACCTCCCGCAAATACATAAATTAATTCGCAGGAGGTCTTTATCAATCTTTAATTGCTTATTTAAAGTTCGCTATGTCAATCACAAACCTGTACTTCACATCATTCTTCTCCATTCTCTTGTAAGCTTCATTGATATCACTGATATTGATTACTTCCACATCCGAGGTAATATTTTTTTCAGCGCAGTAATCGAGCATTTCCTGTGTTTCTGCCAGGCCTCCGATCAGCGAACCTGCAAAGCTGCGTCCCTGGAAAACCAGGTTGAACAAGGGTATCTGTGCAGGTACAGGTGGCAGTCCAACACATACCATTGTTCCATGAGTCCTTAACATGCCGAGATACATATTGTAATCGTGTTCTGCCGAAACGGTGTCAAGAATGAAATGAAAATAATTTGCAACACTTTTTACCTGTTCTTCATCTTTTGTGTTGATGAATTTATGTGCACCTAAACGTTTTGCGTCTTCTTCCTTTGAAGGTGATGTACTCAATACGGTTACTTCAGCACCAAATGCAACTGCGAATTTCACACCCATATGTCCAAGTCCGCCCAAACCAAGAACTGCAACTTTATGACCAGCCTGGATGTTCCACCTTCTCAATGGAGAATAAGTTGTAATGCCTGCACAAAGCAAAGGCGCAACTTTTTCAAGAGGCAGGTTATCATCTACTTTCAGAACAAATTCTTCGTCACAAACAATTCTGCTGGAATATCCACCCTGGGTAATACCATCTCCCTGTCTTTCAGGTGCACTATAGGTAAATGTTGGACCCTTCTCGCAGAACTGTTCAAGGTCTTCCTTACAGTTATCGCATTCCCTGCAGGAATCAACAAGACAACCGATTCCAACTGTGTCGCCAACTTCATACTTAGTTACTTCGCTTCCTACTTCAGTTACTTTTCCAACAATTTCATGTCCGGGTACCATTGGGTAAAGCGACATACCCCAATCATTCCGCACGAAATGAAGATCAGAATGGCAAACACCACAGTAAAGGATGTCAACCACAACATCGTGCGGGCGTGGTGACCTGCGTGTAAATTCAAAAGGAACCAATTTGTCGGCGGCCGTCATAGCAGCATAGCCCCGTGCATCGAGGCGGGTAGCAGATGGTTGTTCCACCTGCACATCTTTAATTTCAGGCATAAGTTTTAGTTGAAAGGTTAAAAATCGGACAGGGGTTGTAACAGGGGGGATTACAATATAAGTTAGCGAAAATGGATATGATGGTGAATTTTTTTTAAGAGAACCACGGAGGCACCGGGACACAGAGATACACAGTGGTTCACCGTGGTGATCCGTGACTCCGTGGTTCTCCTCCCTCATCATAAAATAGTAATTTGGCTGAGTCATGAAAACCCTGAAGCATATATCATTTTTTACTTTATTGTTTATTCATGCACTTATCCACGCACAATCTAAAAACGTTTTACCACCTGCACCTGTTGGTGCGGTTCCATCCTCGTCGCAAATGAAATGGCATGAAATGGAAATGAATGCTTTTGTACATTTTAGCATCAATACATTTACAGATAAGGAATGGGGTTATGGTGATGAAAGTGAATCGTTATTCAATCCCACACATTTTGATCCTTCACAATGGGCAAAGGTGCTGAAGCACGCAGGTTTCAAAACCATCATCCTCACATGCAAACACCATGATGGATTTTGTTTGTGGCCATCCAGGTATACAGAACACTCAATTAAAAATAGTCCCTATAAAAATGGCAAAGGCGACATTGTAAAGGAGGTTAGTTTGGCAGCAAAGAATGCCGGACTGCAATTTGGAATATATCTTTCACCATGGGATCGCAACCGTGCAGATTATGGAACACAAGCGTACATAAACTATTACCGGAACCAGTTAAAAGAGTTGTTTACGCATTACGGAAACATTTTTGAAATGTGGTTCGATGGTGCTAATGGCGGAGATGGATATTACGGAGGCGCAAGGGAAATAAGAAAGATAAATGGTGCAACCTATTACGACTGGCCACGAACATTAAACATGATCCGTAACATGTCTCCTCACACCATTTTTTTCAGTGATGCGGGTCCTGGCGTTAGATGGGTGGGCAACGAAAAAGGCGTGGCAGGAGAAACGAACTGGAATACAATTTCTACAGATACATTATTCGCAGGAAAAGCCGGAATAGAATCATTATTAAATACAGGATCACCCGACGGAAAGAATTGGGTACCTGCTGAAGTGGATGTTTCCATCAGGCCAGGCTGGTTTTATCATGCGAGAGAAGATTCGCTTGTAAAAACACCTCAACAACTATTTGATATCTATCTTACTTCTGTTGGCCGTGGATCAACATTGCTTTTAAACATTCCGCCGGACAAAAGAGGTCTGTTTCATGTAAATGATGTGAAAGCCCTGGAAGGATTTGCAGCACTTTTGAAAAAAGAATTCAGCAGCAACCTGGCAGCACAGGCAAAAGTATCTGCAAGCAATGTTCGTGGTAAACAA
>JBJMLW010000600.1:0-7548 GCA_045805105.1 Flavisolibacter sp.
ACCTGGAGAGATGATGTTTCACATCCTTTAAAATATTCAATGATTTCTTCCTGTTCATATTCATCCAGCATCTGGTCTATGGCGTAATCAAGATTAAGCTTGGTTCCGCTTGCAGCGATGGTTTCCATTTCTTCGAGCAGACTATCAAGTCGCAAATCCTTGTTTTTAGCGATCATCTCCAGGGGAATCTTCTTGTCAACCTGCTGAATGATGTGGACCTTGTTACCGCTTTTATTCACCACACTCTTCATCACAAAATCGTCAGGGCGTTCAATATTATTTTCAGTTACATATTGTGCGATCAGGTCAATAAAAGGTTTGCCATATTTAATCGCCTTCCCTTTGCTCACGCCCTGGCACCTGGCCAGCTCATCGATATTAGTAGGGTACATGGTAGCCATGTCCTGAAGAGAATTCTCCAGGAAAATAACAAATGGAGGAAGACTTTTCTTTTTCGCTTCTTTCTGACGAAGTTCTTTTAGCATCTGGAACAGTCGCTCATCGGTGGCGGATCCGGTTGTTACATCTGCTCCTCCTTCTTCATCATCCGCATTAGCTTCTTCAAAAAGATTACTAAGAATGATCTTGAATGATTTTGGTTTCTTGAAGAAATCCTCTCCTTTCTTTGTAATCTTCAAAACACCATATTCCTCTATATCCTTGTGGAGAAGATCTTCTAACAACATCTGCCGAACAAGAGAATTCCAGAAATGTTCTGGTTGATCTTTTCCCAATCCGAATTCAGGAAGATTCTCGTGCCTGAACATTTTGATCTGCGGTGTCAGGTGGCCCCTGATGATCCTCACAACATAATCGGTTGCAAAACGCTGGTCCAGGGCTTTGATCACCTGCAAGGCCTTAACGATATTATCTTTTGCTTCAATTTTTTCTTTCGGGTGTTTGCAGTTATCGCAATTGCCGCAATTTTTTTCCTTGTATTCTTCACCAAAATAACTCAACAGAACTTTTCTCCGGCAAACACCGCTTTCGGCATAAGCAACAGACTCATTAATCAATTGTGCACCTACTTCGCGTTCGCTAAGGGGTTTGTCGCGCATAAGGTGTTCCAATTTGGAAACATCCTTGTGTGAGTAATAGAGAATACATTTCCCTTCCATTCCATCACGGCCTGCGCGGCCGGTTTCCTGGTAATAATTTTCTATTGATTTTGGAATATTAAAGTGAATGACAAACCTGATATCTGGTTTGTCGATTCCCATTCCAAAAGCAATTGTGGCAACAATCACCTGTACATCTTCATTTAGAAATTGATCCTGCCGCTCTGAGCGAAGTTTTGAATCAAGTCCGGCATGATAGGCAACCGCTTTGATTCCATTTGCCATAAGCATGTCGGCTAACTCTTCAGTTGTTTTCCTGTTCAGTGTATAAATAATGCCGCTTTTGCCTTTGTTCTGCACAATGAACCTTGCAATGCTCTTGAGTGTATCTTCTTTTTTAATTTTTGGCTGTATCTCGTAATAAAGATTCTCCCGGTTAAATGATGAAATGTAAATGTCCGGATCGCGAAGTGCCAGATTTTTCACTATATCACTTTGCACTTTAGGGGTTGCAGTTGCCGTAAGGGCAATCACAGGAATATGCGGGTTGATCTGGTCCATCATATCACGCAACCTGCGGTATTCGGGGCGGAAGTCGTGACCCCACTCTGAAATACAGTGCGCTTCATCCACGGCAAAGAATGAAATCTGCAGATCGCTGAAAAAATCGAGGTTATCCTGTTTGGTGAGTGTCTCGGGAGCAACATACAGCATCTTGGTTTTACCGTTCTTCAAATCGTCATGTACTTCCCGTATTTCTTTTTTTGAAAGTGTTGAATTGAGAAAGTGTGCTATTTCATCCTTACTACTGTAGCCTCTTACAAGGTCAACCTGGTTTTTCATGAGGGCGATAAGGGGGCTCACAATGATGGCAACACCGGGTAGTGTAATCGCAGGAAGCTGGTAACAGAGACTCTTACCGCCTCCAGTCGGCATGATTACAAATGTATCGCGCCCGGCAAGAAGAGACTCAATGATCTGCTCCTGCTGGTCTTTGAATTCTTTAAAGCCGAAATGTTCATTCAAAGCATCTTTAAGGTTAACCTTAATTGCTTCTTTTTTTGTTTTCGTATGGTTCTTCTTTGTGGTAGGCATTGTTCAAAAATTTATGGCTTTAAAAAAAGCCGTAATCAATTGCCTTTGTGAAACAGCTTGAACGGTGGGCCGTGCTTTTGACCAGATTTTAAACATCAAAAAAATGGTGGGGCGCAGCCTTGAAGGCCGTCGGTCAAAAAGGCACGCGAATTTAACGAAGCCTACCCGGATTATGCAGATTAAATAGTTAAAATGAACCTTGGTCAGGAAAAGTTGATGCAACCCAAATCCGCTAATTTTGATGCTTTGGAAAAACAAGCAACCATATTAAGTGCTGCCCTGAAAACAATTACCATGGAAGCTGAAGCCATAAGACAACTGGCATCTCAGCTTGATGATGAGTTTGAAAATGCAATTCATGCATTGGCTGAATGTAAAGGAAGGATTGTAGTGAGCGGGATTGGCAAAAGTGCCATTATTGCACAAAAGATTGTGGCGACTTTCAACTCTACAGGATCACCGGCAATTTTTCTTCACGCCGCCGATGCCATTCATGGCGACCTGGGAATTGTACAGCAGGATGATGTTGTAATCATCATCAGCAAAAGTGGGGAAAGCCCCGAAATCAAGTTTCTTGTTCCGCTGATCAGGAATTTTGGCAACTGCCTGATGTCGATTACGGGAAATACGGATTCCTATCTTGCAAAAAAATCCGATTTTGTTTTCAATACAACTGTGGAACAGGAGGCGTGTCCGAATAACCTTGCACCTACAACCAGTACGACAGCCCAATTAGTAATGGGAGATGCAATTGCAGTGTGCCTGATGGAGAAACGTGGATTTGCGATGGAAGACTTTGCCAAATTCCACCCCGGCGGAACACTTGGTAAAAAATTATACCTGCGTGTTGCCGACCTTTATACAGATCATGAAAAACCTGAAGTAAAAATTGAACAGAGTGTAAAAGAAGTGATCATGGAAATGACAAGGAAGCGACTGGGTGTTACAGGTGTTACCGGTAATGATGGAAAGCTGGCCGGTATTATTACGGATGGAGACCTGAGAAGAATGCTTGAAAAAAGCGACAGTATTCAGAACATAACAGCAAGAGATATCATGACGCAGAATCCGAAAACTATTAGTCCATCGGAAATGGCAGTGAACGCTCTTGATCTTATGAGAAAAAATTCGATTATGCAGCTTGCTGTTGTAGAAAATGAAAAATACCTTGGTATCCTTCACCTGCACGATTTAGTAAAAGAAGGACTGATTTGAAATTGATGGAAACTCAACTTAAAAAAGACCAAAACACGTACATCGCTATCATGGCGGGAGGAATCGGAAGCCGGTTCTGGCCATTGAGCCGTGTAAATTTTCCGAAACAGTTTCTCGATATTCTGGGCAGTGGAAAAACATTAATTCAGCAAACGTTTGAACGTTTCGCAAAGCTGGTTCCGGTTGAAAATATTTTTGTGGTAACTGCCGACGAATATGTAAACATCACCCAGGAACAACTTCCATGTCTTCCGAAAGAAAACATCCTGGGTGAGCCATTCCGGAAAAACACGGCACCGTGCATTGCATATATTTCATTCAAGCTCCAGCAAATCAATCCTGATGCATCGCTCATTATTGCGCCATCGGATCACCTGATCCTGAATGAAGAAAAGTTTCTTGAAGTATGCAACCAGGCGCTTGACTTTGTTAATCATTTCAATTCCCTTATCACAATTGGAATCAAGCCTACGTATCCGAATACGGGTTATGGATATATTCAACATGATGGAGCAGAGGCAATCCCATTTGTACATAAGGTGAAAACATTTACAGAAAAGCCAAATAAAGAGCTTGCCAAGACATTCATTGCCAGTGGTGATTTCCTCTGGAATTCGGGAATCTTTGTGTGGCAGATCAAAAGGGGCCTTGAAGGATTCAGAAAACACCTTCCGGAGATCTATGATCTTTTCCAGGCAGAACAGGACAAGCTGAATACATCAGAAGAAAAAAAATCTATTGAACATATCTATTCACAGTGTACAAATATTTCAGTTGACTTCGGCCTGATGGAGAAAGCTGATAATGTTTATGTGATACCGGCTTCTTTTGGCTGGAGCGACCTGGGTACATGGAACAGTGCATGGGAAAACATGGACAAGGATTATCTTGAAAATGCAGTTGCCGGAGAAAATGTAATTGTTTATGATACAAACAAGTGCGTGGTTCACGTTCCGGATAACAAAATGGTAGTACTGCAGGGTCTTGAAGACTACATTGTTGTAGATACCAAAGATGTTTTACTCATTTGTCACAAGGAAAAAGAACAGGAAATTAAGGAGTATGTCGCAGAGATAAAACGGAATAAAGGGGATAAATTTCTGTAGGAAAGCCTGCCTGACGGCAGGCGGGCTGCGAGCTTCTAGCTGCGAGCTACAAGCCACACTTCTCCTTTTTTATTGTAATACTAATTTGAAAACAACCAGCTCACAGCTCGCAGCTCATAGCTGGTAGCTTGTTTCATATGAATTTCAACAACATTCTCTTTCTTGATATTGAAACTGTTTCCCAATATGAAACTTATAACCATGTTCCTGAAGACTGGAAAGAGTTATGGGATCTGAAAGCGCAATTCCTGATCAGAAACCGCGAAGAGGAAACCTATGAATCTGTGTACCACCGTGCAGGAATCTATGCAGAATTTGGAAAGATCATTTGCATATCATGTGGTTGTTTGCAGGGAACGGGTACAGAAAGAAAACTGTTACTGAAATCTTATTGCGGGCATGACGAAAAAAAGCTTCTATTGGAATTCGCGGACATGCTGCAGAAGTGGAGTGGTGATTCTGAAAAATTTCTTTGTGCACACAACGGAAAAGAATTTGACTATCCGTACATCTGCAGGCGTATGGTTATAAATGGTATTGACATTCCGGAAGCATTGAAGATTGCGGGAAGAAAACCGTGGGAAATCCGGCACCTCGATACGATGGAGCTGTGGAAATTTGGTGATTATAAAAATTATACTTCGCTAAAGCTACTTGCAAAGGTACTGGGCATTCCCTCTCCAAAAGATGACATAGACGGAAGTATGGTAAATTCTGTTTACTGGATTGAAAAGGATATTGACAGGATTGTTACGTATTGCCAGAAAGACGTTATTACTTTAACGCAGGTTTTGCTCCGTTTTCATTGCGAGCATCTGATAAAACCTGAAAATATTTCGATCAAATATGTCCGGCAGAACCAATTTTAGTTCGGGCGCAATCTGGGAAGACCTGGTTGGTTATAGCCGCATGGTAAGAATAAATAACCAGATTGAAATCAGTGGTACTGTTGCGGCTGATGAGAATGGGCATGTGATTGGAAGAGATGATGCTTACCAGCAAACGATTGCGGTTCTTCAGAAAATTGAAAGGTCATTGACAGAAGCAGGATCATCGCTGAATGATGTTATCCGGACGCGGATGTTTGTTACGGATATTTCAAGATTTGAAGAATACGGTCGCGCACATGGCGAAGTGTTTACCAACATCAGGCCCTGTACATCTATGATTGAAGTTAAAGGCCTGGTAGCACCGGAATTTTTGATTGAAATTGAAGCAACAGCTATTCTTTCCAATGCCCACTAGTATTATTTACCTGGAAAAAATTATTCGTTGCATTATAAAATTACTTCAAAACTCCCTCACTCAGGAACTACCATCTTTACGATAATGAGTTCCCTGGCGATGCAGCATGATGCAATCAACCTTGGCCAGGGTTTTCCGGATTATCCGATGAGCGCTGACTTAATCAGCCTGGTGAATGAAGCGATGAAAAAAGGTTATAATCAATATGTTCATATGAACGGTTATATACCTCTTCGCGAAGCGATTGCTGAAAAAATTGGCTTCTTATACAGTACACAAGTTCACCCTGAAACTAATATCACGGTTACGCCTGGTGGCACTTATGCCTTATACACTGCACTAACTACAATACTTCAACCGGGAGACGAGGTTATTGTTTTTGAACCTGCGTATGACAGTTATATTCCCAGCATTGAATTAAATGGCGCTCGGGCAATAACAATACCTCTGAAATTTCCTGAATACAAGATCGACTGGAACCTTGTAAAAACTAAAATCACAGAGAAAACCAGGGCCATCATGATCAATTCACCACACAATCCAACGGGTAGTGTGCTGGAAGAAAATGATTTGCTGGAGTTGTGTGAACTTGTAAAAAATACTGAAATAATTATAATCAGTGACGAGGTATATGAGCACCTCATTTTTGATAACAAAGTGCATGAAAGCATTCTGAAATACCCGGAACTTTTAGAACGAAGTTTTGTTTGCTTTTCTTTCGGAAAGGTTTACAATTGTACCGGGTGGAAATTAGGTTACTGTGTTGCACCCGAATGGCTGATGAACGAATTCAGAAAAGTGCACCAGTTTAACTGCTTCAGCTGCGACACACCAAAGCAAGTTGCTTTATCACAATTTTTATCGCGCAGAAATGAATACCTGGACCTTGGTAAAGAGCTGCAAAAAAAACGTGATTATTTTCTTTCTCTCATGTCAGGCACCCGTTTAATACCTGTACCAAGTTATGGAAGTTATTTCCAGATCTATTCTTATAAGGATGTTTCAGATGAATCAGAAAAAGATTTTGCATTAAGACTTACAAAAGATAAGAAAGTTGCTACCATACCGGTATCTGCGTTTTACAGGGAAGCAACAGATCATCAGGTAGTACGGTTTTGTTTTTCTAAAAACGAAGGTACGCTGGAAGAAGCGGCAAGAAGGCTGAAAAATATTTAATCTGAGAAGTATTAAGTAGGAGGTCCAGAGGCAGTGGATGGACAGGTGTTTATAAATAATTTTAAACTTTTTGAATTATTTTTATTATCGTATATTTGCGATATAGGATAGATAGTATGGCTTTTCATAAGAAAGAAGAATTTGGTAAAAAAGAACAGGAACTCGCAGAATTTGCCAAGGCCCTTAGCCACCCGGCGAGGATCGCTATCCTGAAGGTTCTGGCTCAAAAAAATGAATGTATCTGCGGTGAGATCGTTGAGGTTTTACCCCTGGCGCAATCAACGGTTTCCCAACATTTAAAAGAGTTGACAAATGCTGGACTGATCCATGGCACTACTGATGGTCCCCGGTCGTGTTACTGCATTAACTGGAAAGCGTTTGAAAAATTCACCAGTGATGTTGCGGCTTTATTTGTGAACCTTAAAATGAAAAATGACAAAAATTGCTGCTGATACAAATAATTCACGGTTTAATAATTACTAAATACAAAAAAATTTGTAATACCCATAAACACAGAAATATGAAACAAAAAACGCAAATCAACAAAGACCCTGGTTGCTGCCCGGATGGTGGCTGCTGCGGGGGAAACATCACCGATTGGGGATGCTGTTAATTCACGGGCTCTTCGGAGCCCTTTTATAATTATTATGGAA
>JBJMLW010000601.1:0-2682 GCA_045805105.1 Flavisolibacter sp.
AACAGCGTTCACCGGAAGATCGTGTTAGTGTTTTGAAACATTTTTCTGCACTGCTGGATAAACAAAAAGAACATCTGTCTTCGATATTGACTTCTGAAATGGGTAAACCATTTCAGCAATCACGGAATGAAATCAATGGGGCATGTTCCAGGATACAGTGGCTGACTGACAATGCCATTAAATATTTATCAGATGAAGTAATGAATTCTGCTGGCGGTGTGGAAGAAATGATTTCCTATGAGCCGCTGGGAATTGTCTGTAACATTTCTGCATGGAATTATCCTTACCTGGTTGGTGTTAATGTGTACGTTCCGGCCCTTCTTGCAGGGAATGCTGTTATGTATAAGCCATCGGAATTCGCAACTCTGACGGGGCTGGAAGTAAAGAAACTGATGACTGAAGCTGGTGTGCCTGATGGTGTTTTCCAGGTAGCTGTTGGAGGAAGATCTGTTGGTGAAGTGTTACTGGATATGCCGTTTGATGGCTATTTCTTTACCGGTAGTTATGAAACAGGAAAATATATTTACGAAAGAGTTGCACCCAAAATGGTTCCCTGCCAGTGCGAGCTGGGGGGGAAAGATCCATTGTATGTAGCAGATGATGTTGCTGATGTAAAATTGGTGGCCGCATCCACTGCTGACGGTGCTTTTTATAACAATGGACAAAGTTGTTGCGCAGTGGAAAGGATTTATGTACACGAAAAAATTTATGATCAGTACATAGAGGAATTTATGAAGGAGGTGAAATCGTGGAAGACAGGCTTACCAACAGAAGAAGGTGTTTATGTTGGCCCTTTAAGCAGGAAAGACCAGTTGAATGTTCTTCAGCAGCAGGTTGAAGAAGCCACCTCAAAAGGAGCAAAGCTATTATCCGGCGGTAAAAAGAAAGACGGCAAAGGATATTATTTTGAACCAACAGTGCTGGTTAATGTGAACCACGATATGAAAGTGATGAAGGAAGAATCATTTGGTCCAATCATCGGCATCATGAAGGTGAAAAATGATGAAGAAGCAATGAAATTGATGCAGGATACGAAGTACGGATTGACAGCTGCAGTTTATAGTAAAAGCAGGGAGCGTGCACAAAAAATTCTGAAACAGATTAATGCAGGTACTGGTTACTGGAATTGTTGCGACCGGGTGAGTGCAGCCGTACCATGGAGTGGAAGAAAGCATTCTGGCTTTGGTGCAACGTTATCACATGTGGGGTTGAGGGCGTTTACAAAGCCTAAAGCATGGCATTTGAAGAGTTAAGCATCGACACACAGGGCACCCTGGTTTACTGTGAATCTCTGTACTGCGTAGTTAATCCTGTGGTTCGAGAACTCCTTTTTTCCTTTTAATAAAATCAGACAACCTATACTTTGAAAGAATATCGATTGGAATATGTTTCGCACCGCGGATATAATGGAGGCATTCATTGGAGCCGCACAGGCATTGAAACGGCTGGGCCATATCCCATTCCGTTGAAGGATAGAAATAGGAGAACTCCATGCCCGGTTCTATCGGGCGAAGACAAATAACCTTTCCACCTGCAATATCGAAAAACACATTGGGAGAACAACCGTGGTTGATGTATTGAAGAAACTGCGGCTGCAGGCAGATGTGTTCATTCTCATCAATCTGCACAGTGAGATACGATGGCGTATGAACAATAGCGGAAGCCCCCACCTCGCAGATCACATCACCTGGGCGAAAACTTTTAGTAGAAAATAAAGATGCATGTTGAATCATTTCATCTTTCCAGATTTCGCTGAAATCATTGGAAAAAACCAGCTGCATAGCCGGACGAAGTGCTCTGTTATGAATCATGATATAAAGAAATAAGAAATATTTATTATTTCTTAAGGATGAGAAAAAATAGTTATCCTGATTTGTGGATAAATAGGGATGTTGGTAGTGGATGCGGGCGTCGGTTATCGTTGCTCGCTGCGCGGTACTCGCTTCGCGCTTCGCGACTTTATCTCAACCATTCGTTCGGAGATGAATCTTGTTCATAGGAAATTATGCATTACATCCCTGCCTGCCGGCAGGGAAGATTGAATATTTTTCAGAATAACTACGGTGCCATCATGAGATCAGACCTATCTGTTAATCCTTTCATATTCTCTTTATCCGCGATTAAAAAAAGCTCGCAGCAAAAGCTGCGAGCTGCGTCCAGGTCCAATATTGTAAGAGAGCAAATGAATGCTGCTGGATGAAGTCTTTCAGTTAAACGGTCATGAACCATCACGATTGCGTTTGAATGGTCTGTAGTTTATCGGGACAAAACTTCAACCTGAAATAGATGAACAATTTTAGATCAATTGTGTCAGGTCTGAAACTTCCTTAACTCAATCCACTAAAAACTTCGATTCCACGAGTATGGGTTCTTTCGTCATGTCCCATAGTGACGCTTCTTCGGCCAGTTGTTCGTACAACAAAGCAGCAGACACAAGTGTTTTGTAATTTTTGATCTCTGTTCCATATCTCACCTGGAATTTTCCTTCTTCCCGGAGAGTATAATTAGCAAGACCGATACCTGAACGGATCACCAGTCTTCCTTTTGAGGATGCATACGTGTTTTTCATAGGCTTGGATTGAGGTGGTTGTCATTTCTGACGAACCTGGCTGCAAAGTATCATCAGATAAATGCATGGGCAATTGAATTAGATGAACCGACATGAATATTGGATTAATAGCT
>JBJMLW010000602.1:0-9879 GCA_045805105.1 Flavisolibacter sp.
CAAGGATCCTAAAACTGTATCTCTACGTTGTGCATGCCCATATAATCTTGGCGATATCTGCCGTCATGAAGCTGCTGCCCTTATCAGGTTGCAGGAAATGATTGATAAAGGACAGTTACACGCCGGCGATATTCAGTACGATCAGAAACATACAGTAGCAAAAATGAAAGCTATTGAGTTGCGGTCTATTCAACTGTTATCGTCACCTGAAATAATAAGCGAAGCAGAAAATTATCTCAAATCCCAGAAGCCAATAATTGAAACAGCGCAGGACGAAATGGTAAAAGCCCGTGTTGTAATTGATGGTAAGGATTTTTCTGTTATCATCAGAAGAAATGAAGAAAGAAATTTTGATACCAGTAGTAATTATGAAGATACTGAACACCTGCTTGGACTTCCCAAAGTAATTGTGTTTCTGCATTTGCTTCAGACCAAAGGACAACACTATTTTGAAACGATAAGGAATTGGGATAAGGAAAAAAACAAACTCCTGGAAGCTTACGGGTATACACTGGAAGATGATCTGAAAGGTAAATTTGAATTCAATTATAAAGATGGCAAGCCATACCTGCGTGTTCTTGATCCATCGATCAAACGTATCACATCTCCTCTCCCTCTTTCACGTCCCAAATTTGAAAATATAACGACAGTAGAAGAAGAAGAGCCGGCTCCCCAGGAACAAATGATCAGCAAGCGGCTGGGTATTGTATTTAATTTCAATAAACAGGGGTACCCGTTTTTTAATGTTGATGTCATTGAAGGAGAAATGGACCAGGATGCAAATTTTGCAGGGAACATTCAGAAACTTGATCTTGCGAAATATATCAATATCGATTCTTATAGTGAAGAAGATAAGTCGTTGATTGGAATCGTGCGCAAACTGCAGGATAGCGAAGTCAATAAGTATGTAAGCCGTAATTCTCCGTTTTCGGGAATATGGGAAAACATCATACATCATGAAGATGATGAGCTTCCTGAAGAAACAAAGCGACTTATTATTGAATATTTTTTTCCAAAACTGAAAAAATTATTTTCAGATTCGGCTTTGTCACCAATGTATATTCTGCAGAAAGGAAAACAATTCAGAACAGCTACCCTCGAACGGATTGAAAGAAGTAATGAAGTTCTTGTTCCGCACTTCAGCGTCAATATGAATGGAACAAAGTATATAGTTGAATGTTTTGTAAGACCCGATGCAGTTGCGCATGCACTTACTGAAAATGAGTTGCCGTCATCATTGTTGTTTTTGTATAACCACCAGCTGTATATCTGGGAGAACATGGAAGCAATAGAAACTGCAGAAAAATTTCTTCCTGATGGTGTGATGAAGATCAAAAAGGATGAATGGTCGCAATCATTGTCCAAACTAGTGATGCCACTTGCACGGGAATACAAAGTTGATTTTGACCGTAGCCTTGTTTCGGAAATAAAAGATGGCGAACCTGATGTAAAACTTTTTTTGCAGGAAAAAGGAGAATACCTTGTTTTTCAACCAGTATTTAATTATAAAGGGTTTGATACAAAAGCAAAGGACAAGGATGAACTGATCATACCCAATGGTGATAAGGTGATCATTGTTCATAGGAACAGGAAAGCGGAATCCCATTTTATTGACAATCTCCGGACGCTTCATTCAAATTTTATTTCTTACGAAGATGGTTCAGCACTTGCTCTGAAAGGAGCAGAAGTGTTGCGTAACAACTGGTTTTTTCTTTTTGTTGATGCCATGAATGAGGCAAAGACGCCGGTGTATGGATTTGAATCATTAAAAAATTTCCGTTTCAATACTGCAAAGCCAACCACTCATATTTATATCAGCAGCCATACGGATTGGTTTGATGCGAAAATTGATATTGTTTTCGGCGATCAGAAAGTAAGCGTAGCAGAAGTAAAGAAGGCACTTGCCAACAAGCAGCAGTTTGTTCAGCTTAATGATGGCACACTGGGTATTTTACCCGAAGAGTGGCTGAAAAAATATTCCTTGTTATTCAGAGTTGGAGAAGGCAGAACCGACCAGTTAAAACTTTCGCGTTATCATCTGAGTGTGATAGATGAACTTTACGAATCGCGGAATGCAGAGGAATTAACTATTAAACTGGAAGAGAAATATGAACGAATCAGGGAATTCGATAACATAAAGGAAATTGATGCACCCGAAAATCTCCAAAAAATTCTTCGTCCTTACCAGGTTGCAGGTTTTCAATGGCTGAATTACCTGCATGAAGTCAGCTGGGGGGGTATCCTTGCTGACGATATGGGGTTGGGTAAAACAGTACAGGCATTATCGTTTCTGCAGTATTTCTATGAGCATTATAATGGATCTCTGAAAGCACTTGTTGTTTGTCCGACCACGCTGATTTATAACTGGGAAAATGAAATAAAAAAATTTACACCATCACTTGAATATTATATTCATCATGGTTCGATGCGCAGCCGTAGTGTTGAAGAACTGAACAAGCATCATGTAATCATAACCACATATGGTACGCTTAGGAGCGACATAAAGCTTTTTGTTCAAATGGCGCTTGACTATGTTATTCTTGACGAATCACAGGCGATTAAAAATCCTTCCAGCAAGGTTACAAAGGCTGCATCGTTGCTGAATGCAAAGCATCGGTTATGCATGAGCGGTACACCCCTTCAGAACAATACCTTCGATATATATGCGCAAATGAATTTCCTCAATCCCGGCATGCTGGGCTCTGTTGAATTTTTCCGGCAGGAGTTTGCCATACCGATTGACAAATTTGGAGAAAGGGAACAAAAGGATCATCTAAAAAAAATCCTTTATCCTTTTATCCTGCGTAGAACCAAGGAACAGGTTGCCAAGGATCTTCCGGATAAAACAGAAACTATCCTGTTCTGTGAAATGGAAGACGAACAACGTAAAATCTATGATGCCTACCGCAACGACTTCCGAGCGAAGATTATGGGTACAATTGAAGAGCAGGGCATTCAGAAATCACAGCTGACGATCCTGCAGGGGCTGATGAAGCTTCGGCAAATCTGTGATTCTCCAGCCATATTGAATGAACAGGAACAGTTTCCAAATCATTCCATCAAGCTGGAAGAATTGTCTCGTGAAATCACTGAGAACATCGGTAATCACAAGGCACTGATATTTTCACAATTCCTCGGAATGCTTGCACTCATCAGGGAAAAACTGACCGCTCTTGAAGTGAAATTTGAATATTTCGATGGCAGCACATCAGCACCAGACAGGGAAAAAGCCATCCAGGCTTTCCAGAATAATGAAGAAACAAGAGTGTTCCTGATTTCACTGAAAGCAGGAGGCGTTGGATTGAACCTAACAGCGGCAGACTATGTTTACATTGTTGATCCCTGGTGGAATCCGGCGGTTGAACAACAGGCGATTGACCGCACACACCGGATCGGCCAAACGAAAAATATTTTTGCCTACAGGATGATCTGTAAGGACACAATTGAAGACAAGATTATTCAACTTCAGGAGAAAAAACGTCTGCTTGCAAAAGAACTCATCTCCGATGATGCCACTTTTGTAAAAGCATTGACACGTGAGGATGTAGAATACCTGTTTAGTTAGTGTTCTGCCGCAAAGTGCTGCTTTACATTACATGAATGGCGTGCCTTATTGAGTACTTTAAGATGTTTATATCCGTGTATTTACTTCGTGGAATCCCACCCGGGGCATGTTTTTTGACCGTTCAAACAAGCCTTAACGTTATTTAACCGGCTTTCACATGTGTTCCGGATATCTTCGTAAACCAACCGAAAGACTTATGAAGAAGATTTACCTGTTCATAATAACAGTCGTTTTATTTACCCTTCCTTCCATGGCGCAGAAGGTAAGCGGAACAGTTAAAGGCGTTTTGCAGGATTCTTCAACAGCCACTCCACTCATTGATGCTACGGTTTCGGTCACCAGTCTCAGTGATTCTTCATTGGTTTCATTTTCTCTAACATCCCGCAGTGGAAATTTTGAAATTAAAAACCTTGGATCGGGTGATTACCTTTTGATTTCTTCATTTTCCGGTTTACAAACTAAAAAAACAAAATTTACGATCAGTGCAGAAAATCAAACTGCAGACCTGGGTATTATAAAAATGGATAGATTTTATAAATCCATGTCGGAAATTATTATAACAGATGATGCTCCTGTAAAGATCAATGGGGATACATTGGCTTTTAAGGCTGATGCATTTAAAACGAAACCGAATGCAACGGTTGAAGACCTTCATAAAAAAATGCCGGGCATGCAGGTAGACCGCGATGGAACGGTGAAGGCGCAAGGTGAACAGGTACAGAAGGTTTATGTTGATGGGAAAGAATTTTTCGGAACGGACCCAAAGCTTGCTACAAAAAATCTTACAGCAGATATGATTGATCAGGTTGAGGTGTTTGATGATATGAGTGAACAGGCTAAATTCAACAAGATTGATGACGGCAGCCGATCAAAGGCTATTAATTTGAAACTCAAGAAAGAAAAAAGAAAAGGGGTTTTTGGAAAAGCATACGGCGCCTATGGTACAGACGAGCATTATGATGCAGGTTTGAATGCCAACATTTTTAAAGGTGCCACTCAAACATCCATCATTGCAAAAGCAAACAATACAAACAATATTGGATTTACAGTAAGCGATATGGTAGGGATGTTTGGCGGCGGGGGAAATACAGGGGGTGGTGGAATGATGATGGGCCGCGGTGGCGGAGGAAACTTCGGAGGACTAAATCTTGGTTCAACAGGAAGCGGTCTTACTTCATCTTCGCAGGTTGGCATTAATTACCGCGATACATGGAGCAAGTCTTTTGATGTTACCGGCAGTTATTTCTTCAACCATACAAAAACCACCAATTTAAGTCATACACTACGACAAACATTTGCAGGCGATACCACATATGTAAATGATCAGTTGCGCAATTCACTTGCTATAAATGATAACCACCGGTTCAATCTGAATATGACTTACAGGATTGATTCACTTAATTCAATCATTTATTCTCCCAGCATCAGCTTTCAGAACAGTACAAATAATTATGAAGACACCATAGCGTATTACTTCAACCATACTGGCGGCAGTCAAAATCAAAATGAAAGCCACTCGCTCAATAAAAACAATGGAGATGCATTAAACTGGACAAATAATCTCATCTGGCGTAAACAATTCATGCGGCCTGGACGCACTCTCGCTGTAAGTTTAAATAACACGATGAATGACAATGACAGAACAGGCTACAATATCATCCAGGCAATATATAATTCAAAGAATATTAATACAAACACCGAAGCAAGCGTTAGAAATTACGGTGCAGGTTTTTCTTATACCGAGCCACTGTCGAGAAATAAAATAGTTGAGTTTAATTATAACTATAACAGAAATACCAGTCATTCCGATCGTCAGACTCTTTCATATAATACAACAACAGGTAAGTATGACCAGGAAGATGCAGCACTTACCAACCGGTTTGCAAATGTGAATGAAAGCCACCGGGGTGGAGCAAATTTCCGGGTAGTAAAGAAAAAATATAATTACCAGTTAGGTTTTGCCGTGCAACAGACCTTACTGGAAAGCAATAACATTACGAAGGATGTGGTGGAATCCCAGAAGTTTGTAAATCTATTCCCTACGGCAAATTTTAATTACCAGTTCGCCAGGAGTAAAAATCTACGATTCAATTACCGCGGAAGCACACGTCAGCCCAGCATCAGTCAGTTACAGGAAGTAGTTGATATCACCAACGCTCCATACCTGTATAAGGGAAATGCTTCCCTGCGGCAGGAATTTTCAAACAATATCAGTCTTAGTTATAATTCTTTCGACATCGTCAAATTCAGAAACATTTTCGCGTTCCTGATGTTCAATAATACCTATAACAGAATTTCCAATTCAGTAACAATTAATCCTGATGGTACCCAACTTACCATTCCGGTTAACCTCAATGGATATTATATGGTTAGTGGAAATTTCAATTTTGGTTTTCCGATCAAAAAAATGAAAGGAGGTAACTTTAATACTACCACTCGTGTTACAATGAACCAGGATCCGAGTCTTTATAAGTCACAAAAAAACTTCACTAAAAACCTGAATGTTGGAGAAGACCTCAGGCTCAATTATAATTTCAAGGAAAAACTGGATATGGGCATAACTGCCAGCATTAATTATAATTCTGTGCATTATTCAAACCCAGGACAGTCTACTCAGAATGAAAAATATTTCACCCATACTTATTCTGCTGATATAACCTATACTTTCAAAAAAGGATTCATACTTGCTTCTGATTTCGACTATACTTTTAATACGGGAAGAACTGATGGTTTTAACCGTAATTATGCAATGTGGAATGGAAGTTTCGGAAAGCAGTTATTCAAAAACAAACGCGGAGAACTTAAGGCTTCAGTATTTGATATTCTAAACCAGAACACAAGTGTCGTTAGAAATGTAGGAAGCAATTACATTGAAGATGTAGAAAATACAACACTTCAACGTTTCTTCATGTTAAGCTTCACATATAGAATCAACAGGATGGGTGGAAAAACAATGCCGTCCATGATGGAAAGGGCTACGCGTGGAATGAGATTTCAATAATGGATTCAGTAATAATTAAAACCCCCCGTTATTGCGGGGGGTTCGTGTTACTTCAGTATTCTTTTCTTGGTTGCCGAATAACTATTCGCTACTGTCGTTGATCCAAAGAACAAAACACCTAAAATTGATCTGGTAAAACGCCACATGTTGAAAGAGGGTCTGTAATGTTCCCTGTAAATTTCAACCTCCTGATGGGCATGGACAATGTACCTGTTTTTCATACTGGATGGTTTAGAATTTGTGGAAAAATAGTGTAGAAAAATACAAAATGTTTATGACAAAACGAAGCTTTTGTATATTTTGGCGCGTAAATATTGTTAAAAAATCCAATTCATTATGAGAATCTACAGAGCATTTTATCTGCTAATAATTGCCATGATGGCGAATTTTGATCTGAACGCCCAGGTACGTTTTCCAGTTACAAAGAATGATTTAAGAAATAACCTTGAAAAAATCATATCAGATTACCCTTATGGATTTGGTTCCCTGAAAGGCGATACCCTGTATGAAAATCCTCAAACGATTGAGTTTGCTTCCAGGCTGGATTTTAAAACAGCTGAGGAAAATTCCATTACCGAATATAAATCTGCTCACCCGGTTTATAGCTGGTCAGCAACATTACTTACAACAGAGGATTTCAATGAAGCATCAACAAAATATTCCTGGTTGAACAATCAGCTGAAGGTAATGTCGCTCACGTTCCAGGGCAGCTATTCGTATTCGCTAACTGGTTCGCCTGAGCCGGCAAGTGAAACGAGGAAATTCAGTTCCGGCATCTTTAGTCTGATGCCGCGTGCGCGCGACCTGCCTAAAATAAAAATTGAAACTTCCATAACCTTTGAGTTCCCTGAGTGGAAAGTAAAACTGATGGTTTATGAAAAGGAAAGAGAGGATGATGAAAGAGGTAATCCTAATGGGGAATAAGTAGACAGTCGGCAGTCGTCAGACTTCAGACGTCAGCAGATTCACTATAATTCGAAGTTCAATTTATACGGGTATTGCTGAGGACTGACGTCGGAAGGCTGACATCTGGGTCATTGTTGAATTCTAATGACGTTACCACTGGGCATGTTCCGGCGCATTTCTTCCATCACTTTTTCTCTTTCTTTTGCAAATTGTTCTGCGCTCATCTTCTTGCCATCTTTTGGTTCCTTGATTTTACTTACTGAAACCTTTGGACTTACTTCCAGAGCTTTATAAACTGTTTGGCCGTTGGCAATATCCAGTTCGAGGATAGCACCTGGAAGCTGGCCCTGGAATTCAGGACCTACTGATACAGGGATATCAGTTGTGAACCATGCCACAACAGCAGAAGTATCCTGTACCGGTTCGCGTTTCATTATTCCATTTTCCATGGACATCTGCATTCTTGTACTTACCCTGGTGGAAGTAGCTTTGCGAACAGGATAGTTCAAAATAGTTTTTGTTTCATCGGTCAGCTTCCAAACCTGTTTACGGATTGAGTCTGTTACAACGTAGCTTTTTTCAGCTATCTCACGCTGATCAATCTTTGTTCCTTTTTCAAAATTGCAATAACTGACATCATTATTACCTGCATTAAAACGGAAAACCATTCCTCCACCTGCAACAGTATTACCATCTGCGTCATTGGCAGCGCTTGGGAGATATTGCCACAGAGATTGATTGTTTGCAAACAGCAATTCATATTGGTCTGTTCTTGATTTTGGAATCTGTGCTGCAATTGCCGGATCAACATTAAATGTGCGAACAGGAAGCTGAAAAACGCGTTCGTATATTATTTTTCCTTCTTTCATTTGTGAAAAAGCTGATAGGGTAACTAGCAGCATGGCAGGTAAAAGCAGATGTTTCATTTGAAGCGTTTTAACAAATGTAAACTTACAGGTTTGGAGTGGGTGTTAATGCACGTTGCAACTACGTTAATAATGGTTAAATCTGTAAGTATCGCCTTTCGAAAAGGCTATTTTTGTCAGAATGCACAAGCTACGAAATATCAAGTGGCTGCCTGTTCTCATGGCGCTTTCGATTATTGCTATTGCTGCCTTCCAATTGTACTGGCTGCAGAAGGCATATGAAAGGGAGCGTATAGGTCTGGACCGTCAGACAAATATGCTTTTCAGGGAAACGGTAAGAAGTCTTCAGGCCGTAAAATTAAAGCTTGACAGGTTTTCAGATACTGCAAGAAGTAACAGGATCATTGTAAGAGGAGACCATGGTGGTTCACAGGTACGTGTGCTTGATCCAAAGGTGGCAGGCATGATTGACGTGATGATGCAGAAAGTTCGCGATTCCACAAGGGAAACTGTGTTGGTGCACGAAAAGAATGGCAATGACTCCATAAGAACTTTCAATAAAAATTTTAGCGGAAGAAGGGAAAGACTCATGCAATTCCTTTTTGATGTTGACTCATTACAGGATTCAATTCGGATTAAGGAACTGCAGGTGGCTTATGCAAAAAGACTGGAAAAAGAAAATCTCGACATTCCATTTTTTGTTTCCCGTGTTCCAACAAGGGATACCCGTGAGCCTGTTTTTAATGAAGTTACACTTGGATTTCAATCCCCTATAACTTACCGGCTTGACCTGGGGAATACTTCAGGTTTTTTACTTAAACGCATTATTGTTCCAATACTTTTTTCAATTTTTCTTGTTGGATTTACCCTTCTTTCATTTACCCTTTTATATCGCAATTTATTGCGTCAGAAACGGCTTGGTGATATTAAAAATGAATTTATCAGCAATATAACGCATGAACTGAAAACACCTATAGCTACTGTAAGTGTAGCCATTGAAGCATTGAGAAGTTTTAATGCAACACTCGACGCAAATAAAACAAAAGAGTATCTGGATATATCTGCAAATGAATTACAACGTCTTTCTCTGCTGGTTGATAAAGTGCTGAAGCTTTCAATGTTTGAAAAAAAAGAAATTGACCTGAGGTACGAGCCGCTCGATATGAAAGATCTGATTCAGGAAGTAACATCGTCTATGCGGTTGCAATTTGAAAAGCAACATGCGGATATTCATTTGAATGTTGATGGTGACAGTACACTCGAAGGTGACAGGCTGCATCTTGTGAGTGTGATTTATAATCTTCTTGACAATGCTTTGAAATATAGCAGCAGCAACCCCAAAATTGATATAAATGTATCAGGGTTGCCTTCAAAGGTACAACTGACTATCACTGATTCCGGAATTGGGATACCTGCAGAATATCACAACAGGATATTTGAAAAATTTTTCCGTGTTCCTACAGGCAACCTGCATAATGCAAAAGGTTATGGTCTTGGTCTTAGTTATGTGGCGCATGTAATTAAAAGGCACGAAGGTTCCA
>JBJMLW010000603.1:0-2762 GCA_045805105.1 Flavisolibacter sp.
TGCTATTAACTTGCTTACCTGTGGATAATAAACTGCAGCGCCAAATGTAGATTGTCCGCCCGCACTCAGCCCGGTTACATAAATTCTGTTTGTATCAATGCGGTAACTTCTTTTCAACCATGCTATTTCATAAGGAAGCCAGTTTGGATTCGGGCTCCATGACCAATGCTGCACAGAAACAACTATAAAAGAATATTTTTTACCGTCTTTCGGATTTGTAATGTTATCAGGTCTCATACCATTGGCGATAAGATTAGGTATACCCTGGCTCAGTAGTGTATACGGATTGGTACCTGATTCGCCAACGCCATGATAAAAAAACACGACAGGATAATTTTCCGTAGAAGTATTATAATCAGCAGGGAGATAAAGCCATCCCGGAACGGTAGCTCCAGCCCACGAATCATAATCAACATTTACCAGGATCTGGGGACCCTGTGCGCGCGAAATTGTAGCGCATAGCACAAGGCACATGAGTACTAGTTTTTTCATAGGTGTGGATTTTGGATGGTTTGTCCAGATACAAACCGATTACAATTTACAAGCGATAAAAAAATTATACGAAGGATTCGGATTATTTCAAAAAAGATCGAGGGGTTGGGTATGTAGATTTACTTCGAAGAAAAGATATGCACAGATAATTTCCTTAGGGAGATTGCGGGTATACCGATAAAAAGAAAAGTTACAGATATTGAATTATTCTGATGGAAAAGTTTTTAAGTGGATTCTCTTATTGAAATGTTGTAAATGTTTTTAGGGATGGAGAAAGCTCGCTGATCTTTTAAAGATGATGCTGAGATATGAAGAATGAATATTATCAGAATATAATTCAGGGAGATTGTTATCATTCAATCTCAACTCTTTCACCAGATAACATCGCCCGATAGATCGCCTGTAATATTTTAACATCCTGCCGGCCCATTTCACCGGGAACACTTGTTAGGCGGTTTTGTTTAATAGCCAGTGCAAAATCATCCATTTGTTTTGCCTGTTGTTTTACTTTTTTAAATTTCATTTTACCTGCCGAAGATTTTCCTTTGATTCCTTTGTATGCAAATGCCGGTTCCAGTTGCGCCCATCCATTTGTACATTCAACACGCAGGCAATCCATTCCTTTTGTATAACTGGTTTCGCATTCAGCAATGATGCCACCAGGAAATTCCATTTGCCAAGCGAGTGCTTCCTCTACTTCTTGAAATTTTTCAGGTTTTGTTTTAAGAAGTTCACGCGCGCGTACTGCAACTGGTTCCATTCCTGTTGTATAACGGCACGCCTGTATACAATAAATGCCCAAATCCATGAGCGGACCACCACCGGCAAGATTTTTATTAATGCGCCATCCTTTTACTTTCTCCATTCCATGCTGTGCGGTCAGTTTGATAATATTACCGAACGGTTTATCACGTCCGATACGCATCATTTCCTGGTTGTAAGGTTCAAAATGTAAACGGTAGCCAATTGAAAACATTTTACCTGCTTGCCTGCAGGCATTTATCATCCGATCGCACTGTTCAACTGTTATCGCCATTGGCTTTTCACAGATTACATGTTTACCTGCCCCTGCAGAACGGATTACATATTCTTCATGCATCGAATTGGGAAGAACAATATAAACGATGTCGATTTCAGGGTTATCTTTTATTGTATCAAAATTTTCATATGTATAAATATTCTGGCGCGGAATG
This sequence comes from Flavisolibacter sp., assembly GCA_045805105.1. Lineage (GTDB taxonomy): Bacteria > Bacteroidota > Bacteroidia > Chitinophagales > Chitinophagaceae > Flavisolibacter. The sequence goes on from JBJMLW010000603.1 coordinate 1,686, forward strand.
TCATATTTCTTTTTCAGCTTTTTTACTTTATCCGGAGCTGATACAAGGCCTGCCAGGTAACAGTGATCTGTTTTTTTCAGCGAAGGAGCAAGTTCTTTTGTAGCATAAGAGCCAAGTCCGACAAGAGCAATGCCCAATTTTTCTTTTGTTTTATCCATTTCTGATTTTGTGAGATAAAGTTCAATAATTATCATCCATCAGTAATACATTCATCATATTTATGCAAATTGAGCGGAAATGGCAGAGTTTTGGCTTGAGGAAACTGGCTGAAAAGCAGGCCAGTACCGGAATTCTTAGGAAACTGCTAACACGATTGCTTCTTACCTTTCCGGTCAACACACTGAAATAATAATCAAATTGAAGGTTATGAAAAAGGCGATTCTGTTTTTATTTATGGCTGCCACGTTTACTTCACATGCGCAGTCGCTGAAAGACCTGTTGTATAGCGGAAAATTAAAAATGGACTCAAATACTGTGATCAGGAAAACAGATGATCTTTCTTCGAAAATTGACACATCGCAAAAAAAGTCCCCTGACCAGGTAAAAGCAACTGTTATCACTACAACTATAGATACAACTGTAAAGATTAATAATACAAAGGCTGATAACACAAAAAGTAATCCTGCTGTAACTAATCAGCCTGTTCCTTTAACTAATCAACCAACAGCCTTAAAGGATACTGCAATTGGTGTAGTAACCGGTGCTGCAGCAGCTGCAACCGGTAACGAGAATGTAACAACTAATACTGAAGCACCGGCACCTGCTGCTGCTCCTGCAAAAACAAACAACAAGATCTGGAAAGAATATACCGATTCATTAGCAGGTCCTTTGAAAACAGAAGTAATGTCATCGAAAAAGATCAAGAAGGATACATACTTTTTCATGGTGGATTATGATCTGGCTCCTGATGGATCTGTAACCATTACGAACGTAACAGTTTCGCCTGAAAATAAAACCCTGCAGGAGCAGGTGAAAATGCGGATGGATGCTGCCGGTGCTCCACAGATGAATGCGATTCCGAACAGTACGCCAACTACGAAGAAGGCGAAAAGAAGGTATAGCTTCAGTATCACTAAA
>JBJMLW010000604.1:0-8056 GCA_045805105.1 Flavisolibacter sp.
CCACCAGGTTTCAGTAAGTCGTCAACACCAGTGATAACCTTTGATAATTCACCGGTACAATTCAGTCCTCCGAAGTTGGAGTAAATGAAATCATAACGGCCGGTCTTTTTCAATTGATCAAGAGAAGTAAATGAACACTGCTCAATGCTGATCCTTTTTGAATATGAAGACCGTGACGTTTTCTCTTTTAATACCTCAAGCATTCCGGTTGAAATATCTGTTGCGTGTACGTTAAAGCCTTTCTCTGCAAAAAACAATGCATCTTCTCCCGAACCGCAATTCACCTCCAGCATGGCATTACCTGGCTTTGCGTATTGCAGAATGTGTTGTCTAACCCGTTCCCGCTTGTATTGAATGATAAGATCGTTCCCGTAGAGATCATCAAATATCACTGATTGCTTCGAAAAAGCTTCCGCCGCCTGGGTTTCATTATTATGATGAACTGGTATGCTCATCCGGCTTTTTCAAATTGTTTTAACCTGATTCTTGCAACGGCTGTAACGGGAATAAAATAAACCCCGGATAAGGCACTTTTAAGAATTTCCCATTTTACATGAAAAGGCTTTTTTAAAAATTGTCTCAGGCTATCAAATGCAAGATGTTTACGGTAATTCCGATGGACGTAACGGTGCAACTGTTTGTAATATGGGGCTGAATAGGTATTCCTGAACATCAGGGCCATTTCATCTGAGTCTGTCCAGTTTGCCTTGAGCATCAGTTCAGATTTCACCTTTTCATAAAATGACGTTCCTGGTAAAGGATAAGAAACAGAAATACCGATGTCATGGGGTAGTTGCTCATTGATCAATTGAATTGTTTTGAATATGTCGTCTCTTGTTTCACCGGGATATCCAAACTGGATAAAAAATGATGGCTGGATGTTGTGTTGTTTCAATAATGCAGTTGCTTTCCTGATCTGTTCAACAGTGATGCCCTTATCCATTGCATCCAGTATTTTCTGTGAGCCACTTTCCGCACCCATCCAAACATTTTCGCATCCTGCTCTTTCAAGTGCGGCAACATAATTTTCCTGTACGAGCAGATCGGCACGGGATTGAATTTTAAACCGGAAATGCAGTTTATTTTCTTTTACCAATGCGGCAAATTCATTCACCCATCCGGGTTTTAATCCAAAAATGTCATCACAAAACCAGATGTGCTCAAAGTCCGTTATCTGTTTTAACCGGATTATCTCATTTAAAACATTCTGCGGGGAGCGGGCATTGTACCGGTTGCCATAAATGGGTTTCGCGCACCAGTTGCACTTAAAGGGACAACCCCTGGTTGTACCAATGTTTATTGAAAAATACCCTGCATGCTTCATCCACATTTTCCGGTAAGGTTCAAAATTAACCAGGTCCCATGCGGGAACAGGAAGACTGTCAAGATCCGTGATCACCTTCCTTCGCAGGGTTTTTATTTCAGCTCCATTTTTCCTGTATACAAGTCCGGCGATCATTGTTACATCTTCCTCCCCTGCATCCAAAGCTGATGTGAGCTCTGCAAGCGTTTGTTCTGCTTCACCATAAATAACAAAATGAGCACCTGCGTCCAGATACTTATCTGCATGGTCTGTTGCATCTGAACTGGAAACAATTACAATGCAGTTATGTTGCCTGGCATGTGAAATCATTCTGAATGCCGCCTCGCGCATATTGGTGAGGCACATTTTTGTGAGGTAATTAAAACCATCATCATAAATAACAAAATATTGTGGCCGGATTGTTTCAAGCACCGGCATTACTTCATCAGGTGACTGTGAAAACTGAACATCATGAAGTGAAACGCTGTAACCTTTCTCTCTCATCAGCGAAGCAGCATACAATGTTCCGAGAGGCGCATAAGGTTTCCCTGTTTTCCATTGCTTTGGATCAAACCTAAGAAAATAGGAATGAGTAAAAAGAATGGATCCATGTTTATTGCCTGGTTCCTGTATATCGCGAAGCATTGACATCATCCAAACGTTTAACAGAATATAAAAAATAATCCGGGTTTACAATTGAGCCGGTAAACCTGGCAATTTCATTGACTTGAAAATTGGTTAATGAATCTAATTCCTGTTTTTGAACTTCACCAGCGGAAACAAGTAAAAATTCATTTTGCGAATTCAGGTATTCAGAATGATTGATTGCTATTGCAATTGACTTCTTTTCAGAATTAAAATAAGACTTCTTCCAGATGCAATAGCTTCCTTCACTGCCGATGTCGAGATAATACAATTGCTTTTTGAGATATGCGCTCAAAGCCGGCCCCGCCCCATATCCCTTCATCACAACAGGCCCTGGTTTATTTTGATCTTTGATATATGCCGCCGTTTTGCCAGCCATCGTGAATGGATGGGTGATATCCTTCGACCATGCATACATTCCCGCACCAAACTGGCCCAGGAATACAATTATTGCAACTGCTAAAGCAGTTCTCCTGATTTTTATTTTTCTAAAATTTAACCATAATGGGTTTTCAATACCTGCCATCCAGCAGGCTGCAATAAAAAATATAAAATAGATACCGAAATACCTGTTGCCTGCCATTTGTGATACAAAAAGAAAAAGTCCGAGCAATCCTGCACTCAAAAGATAAAATACAAGAGCCCTGGAATTACCTGCAAGCGTGATAAGCGGCAACACTACAACAACCAGAGTTAAAATGTATTTGAAAAACGTGGGAATGGCGTCGAATAAATAGGTGTTCCAGAAATGTAAACCGGAAGGAGACTGAAGAGGAAAGAATCCTCTTGCCATACTATAAAACGGATGGATGACAGAAGAATATTTGAAGCTAATGTTTGCGGGATGAAAATAGGTATTGTCCGATGGGATCATGCTGATCTGGAAAACCGCTATAATGATGCCGGCGGTTATCATGCCTGTAAAGAAATAAAATTGCCGGGTAAACTTTCTTCTTCGAATCGCATCTATCAGGAACCAGCAGAATATTCCCAGCGCAGCAAAAAGAAAAAACAAGTGGGTATTAATCATTAAAAAACACAGACAGGCAATACCGGCAAGATATTTCTGCTCATGTTCCATTAATGCACAACAACTGAATAACAATAATATTCCGGGAGCATAATTCCGGCTCACCAGGCTGTACTCGAACAGGAAATAGTAACTGAAAATAACGCCAAGTTTAATCAATAACGGCAACCTGCCATAACGCAGCAACACATAAACTGCAGCGTTGATCACAACAAAATGGAACACCTGCATCGCCATAGGGTCAATACTGATAAAATGAGTTATGAAAAAAAGCATGTAGTTCCACAATTGCACATGCCCGTCATACTTCATGTTGGTAGCCAGTTCACCTAACGAGGAACTGTCTCTCGCAATCAGGAAATGCTGTGCCTCGTCAAGCCACAGTTCGTGATGAAAAATCCCATAAGCACTGATCCCGCAAAATGCAATCATCACCGGAATGATCTGCCTGAAGGAATGTGGATTGGTGACTAATGGTTTCATATTTTATTGAAGTGCAGTAAACGGCGATAAATTAAGTGAACAAACACATTTCCTACACGTATCATTATTATCCATATCCAGTTGCTTCCGGAATTGCATGGCTGCATTTCCATTTAAAATTTCATCAAGAGAATGTTCCCTGATATTGCCAATTGAATTGTGAAAAAAGCATGGGCGTACACTTCCATCCGGTTCAATCACGGCAGATACCCAGGGTGCATTGCATTTTTTATAAGGGAACGATGCCTGTCCATGTACAGCTCTGTAAAACTGAACAATGTTCCTCATCTTGCCTGGTGATTCCACAATAAAGTGGTTTACAAAATCGGTAGCATTATCACGTATAATATCTTCAATGATCTGATCCAGCTGATCCAGGTCTTCTTCCCGTAATACAATCTCACTCTGTCTTTCTTCTGTCCATTGTGTTTCGCGGTTGAAGGCTGAACTTGTTGTATCTGCGGGAAGAAAACTAATGCTTTGCAATCCGATTTCTTTTGCTGCAGCAATGGTTTCAGGCAAAAATTTATAGTTCAGGCGGTGAATAACGGAACGGCCTGTTATGATGAAAGAAGCTTTTCTTGCCCTGATCTCTTTTACTCCTGATTCCAGTTTTTCAAATGCTCCATTGATATTCCTGATAAAATCATGTACAGGTTTTGGACCATCAATCGATACAATAACATCATCTGTAAATTGAATAAGCTGGTCGGCATTCTGTTTCAGAGTAATTCCCGTGGACAGAAGTGTGATGCAGATATCGTGTTCTTTCAGCAAAGCACACAACTTGAAAAAATCCGGATTCAGAAGTGCTTCACCACCTGACATCACCACCTGGCGTGTACCATACTTTTTAAATGCACTTAAAAGTGGTACGATGTCACTTTCATTTAGTTGTTTTAGATTCCTGTTACCTTTCCAGATATCACACATCACACAACGGCAATTGCATGCACTGTGCGGCATGAGGATCACAATGGGAAGTGCTGTGATCCTGTGCGTACGGAGGGTTCTGTATCGCTGGAATGTATGGTATAATGATTGTGCCATCATTCGCGTGGTGTAATACAGACCCAGTGAAATGGATTTTTTTTCAGCAACCGGTTCCAGAATTTTTGCGGATTATATAATACCGTACTTCTGAAACCCTGTAAGTCTTCAAAGGAATGATGGAAATAAAAACGGGCCATCTTTTCAAATCCAATCTCCCTGAAATAAGCAGCTGACCTGCTCTGCGCCTGCTGAACCTTTGATGGTTCATATATGTGCGTGTCCAGTAAGTGTACTTCGCCATCCAGCTGCAGCTTTCCCAATGCTGCACGGATAATTTCACCGGGTGAAGAAAAATATTGAATGGATGAAGCAAATACGATGATATCAAACCTTCCGGAAATTTCAGTCCTTAGATCACCATAAATAAATTGAAGCTTTTCTGTTTGTACAAAAACCCGGGATGCCTGGTTTAGTTCATGAAGATTGATATCCATTCCGGTTACGTCGGCACCAGGCACCTGTGCGAGCTGGTTTGCAAACCATCCGTTACCACATCCTACTTCGAGAATTTTAAGCGGCCTGCCTTTTTCAGTTAAATATTTCACGAACCGCTGACAGGAATTTTTTCTCACCTTCCATTCCTTTGACTTTGCGCGTGTCGCCATGTCTGGAAGCAGCATCACCTCATTGTCTGAATACAGCCTTCCCTCCTTCTGACGCAGGTTAATATATTCTTCAGCGAAATCATCATCCCATGATTTCGATTTTCGTGTTGATATGTGTCTTTCATGGCTCATATTAAAAACCCTGTATCTCGGGCTGCCGGTATTTCCACATCCGGTGAAGCAGTTTTATTTCGTAAGGATACTGGTATACCCCAAGTTTATAGCGGATGCCTGACAAAAGCCTGATCATTTTTCTTTTTGTATCATTCAAACGGATATCTGTAACCGTAGGATAATAACCATTCAGCACTGTTTCAAAATTCCGGATCTTTTCAATCATGGCCGGTGTAAGCCATGGTGTCAATGGATTTTTTCTCAGGTCAAAATTTTCCCATTGCGGGCTGATCCAGTCTTCAAGTGTTTGCGGAAAAGAGAATCCATTGGCTGTTACCTCTTTGAATAGTTCTGAACCTTCTGTTGGAACCGGACTATATGTATACAGAACGATTTCTGTTTTAGGATTAACACTTTTTACTTTTTTAATAAAGTCAATTTCAAAATCGATCTGCTGTTCTACTTCTCCAGCAGTAGGAGCAGGCGTGCCCAATACAAATGAATATTCAGGAACAATATCAAATTTCTTCATTCGTGCTGCAAATGTTTCAATCTGGTCGCCGTTTTGTGTACCACCTTTGTCGAGCTGTTTCAGAACTTTATTATTACCACTTTCAGCACCAAAGAAAATAATACGGCAACCAGCTTCTCTCATTAATGATAAAGTTTCATCACTGAAGCGTGACATCGTATCGATTCGCGCCATTCCCCACCAGTTCATTTTTTCCTGCCTGATCAGTCTTGCGAATTCAGCTGTTCTTTTTTCAGAAACAAAAAAGTTATTGTCGTGAAACTCTATTGCATCAGCCCCCCATTTTTCTTTTATGAATTTTATGTCTTTATACACATGTTCAGCTGATTTTGCTTTCCACCGAGCTTCATATGTAGGCACCACCGCGCAAAATGAACAGGTAAACGGACAACCAATGCTTGAATGATAGGCAACAGTTTTAATTCCCAGGTAAGTTCGTCCAAGATAAAACCTGTCAATGGCATAAAACCGGTCAAGCTTTTCATATGGTAATGCGGGAAGGGAATCCTGTTCTATCAGGTCCTCCTTAACGGTTTTCACTATCTGGTCACCGGAACGGTATATCAGGTTTTTTATCAGTTCCCATGGTCTTCCCATTTCCAGTGCATCAATAAGGCGCGGAAAAGCATGATCGCCAGGTCCGTTAATGACAAAATCAACATACCCGGAAAGTAAAACAACCTTGTACTGGTTGGTTGGAAAATATCCACCCCAGATCATGGTTGTAGCGGGAAACTTTTCCTTTATAATCTTTGAAAACGGTATGGCCTGCTTCAGTTGCGGGCCAGGCATTACAGTAATACCAATGTATTTGAATTCCCCGGTTTCCAGGTATGAGATGATCTTTTGTAAAGGATCGATCTCGCAATTGCCATCCACAATAACCCATTCATAAATACCGTCAACTGAAGCGGCGATATTTAGAATGGAATTGGGAATCCGGTGTTTGGCAATAGCACTTTTTGGATTGAATAACAGTATTTTGTTCATGAGCGGCTCTCTTCCTACATACGTATTGACAGGTACATGGTTGCTTCACCGCTAATAAGCTAAATTGAAAGAACAAAGGTTAACACAACTGTTTGAATCCGGATACCGTATATATTTGAACTGATATGGCCCTGCTTTCCACGTTCCGGAAGATTTTCGGTGCACATAAGACCACATTACAAAAAGACCCTGCAGAGGCTTATGACCTGTGGTCGACGAATTATGACCAGCAGCCGGATAATTTGATGCTTCATCTCGACAACCAGTTGTTTAAACATTATCTGGGCATCATACAATTTTCCGGGAAGGTTGTCCTGGATATTGGCTGCGGAACAGGAAGACACTGGGCTAAAATAATGGAACAGCACCCGGCACAACTTGTAGGATATGATGTTTCAGATGGTATGCTTCGCGAATTGAAAAAGAAATTTCCGGACGCTGATACCAGGCTTGCTACGGACAGCTTGTTATCGGGTGTACGTGATGAGTCTGCAGATGTTATCGTTTCTACCCTCACCATTGCCCATATCCAGAACATGAATGAAGCCATCAGTGCGTGGTCGCGGATTTTAAAAACAGATGGCCATCTTGTTATTACAGACTTTCATCCGGCTGTTTTGCAGGCGGGAGGAAAAAGAAATTTCCAGGCGTCGCAGCAAACCATTGAGATCCGTAATTATGTTCATCCCATTGCCGATATCCGCGAAACTGCAAAACGACATGATCTTCTTTTCATCGACTACAGGAAAAACTGATTGATGAATCCGTGCGCCATTTTTATGAAAAGCAACAGGCTTTGCCCGTTTACCAGCGATTCAGGAATATGCCCATTATTTATGGACTCCATTTTCAAAAGTTATGAAGCTCAGGAACCTTCGGACAATCGAGGATGCCTTCATTGACCTGGTCTTTGAAAACCAGCCATCTTTCATTACTCCTGATACAGAAATTTTGTTTGAAGATGCCATGGTTTTTCCCGGCCTCGTGAATTCTCATGATCATCTTGATTTCAATTTATTTCCGCAGTTGGGAAACCGTCACTTTCGAAATTATTCAGAATGGGGACATGCGCTTCATGAGGAATACCGGCAGGAAATTGAAGAAGTGTTGAAAGTTCCACTGGCGCTGCGTGTTCAATGGGGCATTTATAAAAACCTTGTTTGCGGAGTAACCTCCGTTGTCAATCATGGAGAAACGCTTACTATAACAAATCCACTGATCCATGTCAGGCAACACGATCAGAATCTTCACTCCGTAGGATTTGAAAAAAACTGGAAAGTAAAGTTGAATAATCCACTGAA
>JBJMLW010000605.1:0-8274 GCA_045805105.1 Flavisolibacter sp.
TAAACCTGTACATATCTGCGGACTAGACCTGTTCAGCATTTCCGCATCCGCTACTGCTGCAGGAAATATGGTAACCGATAGTTTGTTACAACAGGCATCACTGAATATGAAACAGTGCTTTTCAAAATATCAGCAGGATGCACTTAAGTATGCAGGAAGATTTGAAACTTATGGTTCCTGCACAGCCGAAGCTGAAAAATTAAATGAGGCTGCATCAAATATTAAATTACACCTGCCGAAGCAGGATCAACTGAAACTTCAACAGCATATCCGCGTTGTTGTAAATGGTGAAGCATATTTTAAAAAGCTCGCGAAGCAGCGGGTATCTGCATGGAATACCCGCGATAACCATATGTTGCAAACCATTAAAAGTATGCTTGAATTTTATGGCCCACATTCTAAAATTATTGTGTGGGCACACAATACTCATATTGGAGATGCTCATTATTCATACATGACGATGCAGGGTAAAACCAACATTGGTGAATTACTGAGGAAAGAATTTGGAAATGAGCATGTTTTTATTGCAGGATTTGGATCGTATACAGGTACAGTAACTACAGCGGATTCCTGGGGAGGCATCGTTCACGTTGTAAATGTTCCACCTGCTCAAAAAGACAGCTGGGAAGAAAGATTACACAGGTCAGGTAACGGATCTAAATATATCCGATGCCGTGATTTACGTAACGACGTTCCATTATTGAAGTGGATACCACAACGAGCCCTGGGGGCTATTTACCAGCCGGAAAAAGACAGCCAGGTATATGTTCCTTCGGTTATTCCCTGGCGGTATGATGCTTTTATTTTCATTGATGAAACTCATGCCTTGCATCCCCTGAAAACGGCCGGTATGTTAATTCGTTCCGGGATGCCCGTGGATGATTAATTGCACCTTAGCATAAACTATTGCTGCTGGCTGAAAGCATTGACTATTGTAGGGAAAATATCAGGATTTTATACCAGCATCGTTTAAATTAGTAGTAGCTTTTCCAATTGCAAACCTAACTACTGCTTATGCTGAAAAGAATTCTGCTGCTGCTGAATATCAAACCCAGCGAAGCGAATCTTGTAAAGGACCTGTTTTTTGTGCAATTCGCCCTGGGCGTTGCAACTGCTTTTTTATATACTGCTTCTCTAACACTTTTTTTATCAGCATTTTCAATTAATAATCTACCCAAAGTTTTCATCGTATCTGCCATGCTGATACTGATGTTCAACAAGGCCTATGCGTATTTCGAAAAAAAGTATGAAGCTTCCGGATTGCTCCAGCTGGTAGTTGTGTTTTCTATGGTATCAACGGTCATCTTCTGGGTATTCCTTAAACTTTATTCACACCACTGGCTGATACTTTTACTTGCAGCATGGAATGCATTGGTGTATATGCTTATCGGGTATGCTTTCTGGGGCATGTCGGCATTACTTTTTAATGTGAGGGAAAGCAAAAGGGTTTTTTCCATAGTTGGCTCCGGCGACATTCCTGCAAAAATGCTGGGTTACCTCTTTGTTTCGGTTCTTGTTCACTTCACGGATATTATCAATCTCCTCTGGATTCCTGTTGCCAGTCTATTTTGCTGCTATTTCCTTATCAAGAAATTGCAAAAACGCGTTCACCTTCATGGCCATGCCGCACACGCAACACCACTGAATGAACACACCACCGACCAGGGCTCTGTGGGTCGCATGATAGTAAGGATGTTCCATAGCAAACTGGTTCTGCTGATTTCTCTTGTATCACTCATTGCCTATATTATATTTCTTTTTGTTGATTTTACATTCCTTTCAGAAATTAAAGTAAAATATCATCATCAGGAAGAGCTGGCCAGTTTCATTGCAGTTTTTTTTGCAGGAGGACGTGTATTTGCCATCCTGATAAAAGTGCTTTTAAGCAGTCGTATGATCTCCCGGATCGGTCTTCTGAATTCGCTTATGATCACCCCGCTTCTTTTACTTGTGATTAATGGAATCGTAATTTTTTCAAACGGTCCTGCAGATGCGCACCTCTACATTTTCGGTTGTATGGTACTGTTAATTGAAGTACTCCGGTCATCGGTACAGGAACCTGTATTTTTCATCCTGTTTCAACCCCTGAAGCCGCATGACAGGCTGAGGGGACATTTAATTGCAAAGGGATATACTTTCCCGGTGGCACTTTTAGCAGTAGGGATTTTCCTTTTGTTTTACCTGCAGAACAACCCAGACATTTCAATTGTGTTTCTTTCCAAAGCCATGTTTACATTCCTTATTCTATGGATCGGTGTTGTTTTCCTGATACGTCACCAATATATTGATACACTCATCGCATCTTTAAAGAGAGGCATATTTACGGGATCGGAACTTTTCCTTAATGATGAAGAAGTTTTTACACTGCTTATAAAAAAAGCAGAAAGCTCAAAACCACAGGAAGTAATCAATGCATTAAATCTTCTCGAAAGGTCAAGGTATACAGGAATATTTTCAATTCTGCTAACACAGTTGCAGCATAATCCATCAGAACAGGTAAGAGAATATGTTCTTGACAGGGTGATCAGTAACCAGATGACCAGCGCACTTCCCATCCTGCATAAGCAACTGAAACAGCCGGAAATGGTAACACCTTCTCTTTTTAAAGCTTTATTCTGCCTTGAAACTACAGACTTGCAGGGATGGAAAGAAAGACTGGCCGGACTGACACCGGTTCAAAAAAGAGCTGCATTGATTGGACTTTCATCAAGAAAAGAAGAAAAGATACTTGACCTGCTGAATTCTGAACTGGAAAAACTTTGCAACAGCAGCGATCCGGAAGAAGTGAAAATAGCCCTCGATGTAATGCAACATTCCCAGGGGATAAAGTATACTGAATTACTAAAAAAACTGCTTACACATCCGGCACCAGGGGTTGCACGCAAGGCCATTGAAACCTGCGGAAAAGTAAAAGACTTCTCTTTATTTGATGACATTTTCAACCTGTCAGTAACGGGTAATTTTTATTTTTCAATGGAAAAAGCACTGTCCGATTATGGAGACATCGTGTTTGGTGAAAACTTTATTCCTTCAAAAACATTTTCAGAAAGAACGCTTTACCATATCATCAAGGCTGCAGCACGTGTTAAAGGACCGCGGTCAGATGAATTTCTTTTTTCCCTGTTTCACCGGGAAATCAACCGGCAGGATGCAATCATTGATGCTTTGTGGAAAAAGAAAGCCGATATAAACGTACACCGCCATGCAATAGAAGAATGGCTGAGAGTAAGACTTCACCATATGAAGAACAAGGTGGATACTTATTTTAATATTAATCTGCATCAGCCGGCACACCTTCTTTCCGATGCACTTGTTTCCGAACTCAGAGAAAATATGGAAACTGTACTCAAGGCCTGCGCCCTTCTGTACAACCGCGAACAGATAGACCAGTTCCTCAACGTTTACAAACTGGAAAATACAACGAGGGTGGCTAATGCGATTGAGTTGCTTGAAATGACAATACCTAAAAAACATTTTGCAGGCATACTATACTTTATTGAACTGAGCATCGACCTGCAACACAACCAGCTAATGGCGCTTCCTAAAAAAGAAACTGAACTGCATCACCTGATACTTGAAGTTGTAACAAATAAAAAAGCCGGGTTTAATGCCTGGAGCCGGTCAGTTGCCCTGTACCTTTTACCTAAATTACTCAACCGCGAAGCAGCGCTTGTAATTGCTTCAAACCCGGTGGCAAAGGAAGAACAGCTTGTTCAGGAAACAAGAAATTATGTATTGTCTATTTTAAAATAAACAAGAATGCTGTTGATTGAAAAAGTGATCATCCTTAAATCTTCATCTATATTCCAGGATACTTCTGAAAAGGAATTGCTTGAACTCGCCGAGATGCTTGAGGAGGAATATTTTGAACCGGATGTTACCATTTTTTCAAAAGGAGATGTGGGCAACTGCATGTATTTTATTTACAAGGGAAAGATCAGAATCCACGACGGACCGCATACGCTTGCAGAACTCGACGACAGTGAAATTGTTGGTGAACTTTCTGTTCTCGATGCAGAATCGCGTTCGGCGAGCGCAACAACAATGGAAGAATGTATTTTATTAAAACTCGAGCAGGAATCGTTCTACGAAATTATTATGAGCAATGCGTCCGTGTTGAAAGGAATTTTGAAGACGTTGTGTAAAAGATTGAGAGAGACGAATACCAGAACTGTTGAATAAGACCATAGACGATGAACGATGGACCATGGTCTATGGTCTATCGTCCATCGTCTACCGTCTTCATCCTCACCTCTTCAAGATGTCTCTGCTTCACTTTCTCCCTCTTATCAATACATGATTTGGTATAGTAATGATGCTTTTCCAGGAACCGAACCTGGAGCTGGTTCCATTCCAGTTCATTTTTAATGATGCCCTGGTGTTTGAATTCGCGGAACAGGCCGTCACCAATTGTATAGAAATCCGGTCTTCCCAGGTAATCAAGGTCTGCATCACAAATAATTTTTTCAAGCACGTTTGCCGGACTTTGAGGGATTTTTGTACACCGGATCATACCACATACCTTTTCTATCTGGTCAGGCGTTAATCCATACTTACCCAGTTCTTTGGTAGCAATCTGGCAGCTTCTTTCTTCATGTCCATCGTAGGCTTCCAGAAAGCCAACATCATGATAAAGCGCACTGACCTGGAGCAGCATAAGATCTTCCTTTGAAGTGATGCCCTCTTCCTTTGCAATGACAACACATTGCTTCAGCACGTCGAGGGTATGGCCAACATTATGATAGGTCAGGTGACTGGAAAGGCCTTCCAGCTTTTTCATCACATGACTGTGTATTTTTTCCATGTCGACCATATATCAGGTAAAATAATAATTAATTCCTATACAACCTTCTTGTCTTGAATATGTTCATTTGAAACTAATATTTCCGGCTCCTGTAATAATCCATCCACATAGTACATATCAATATCACCCTTATTCTTTGCATTGATCCTTCCCCTGTATGTACAATGGAATTGCGATTTTATCATTTCATAGGTTGACCCGGAGATATTGATCTTCCCAGGCTCACTGGTTGTTTCCATGCGGGAAGCGATATTGACGGTATCGCCCCAGATATCATAGGCAAATTTCCTCAGTCCCACAATGCCTGCCACTACCGGCCCTGTATTAACGCCGATCCTGATCTCGAAATTGATGCCTTCATCTTCTCCTGAATGGACGCTGATAAAATCCCGCATTTCGATTGCTGCTTTCACCACATCGGTTGCATGGCTTTTGTTGGCAACCGGAAGTCCGCCGGCGCACATATATGCATCGCCAATGGTTTTGATCTTTTCAATGTTATATTTCTCAACGATATTATCAAATGCACTGAAGAAAAAATTTAATTCCCTTACCAGCAATTCGGGTTCGAGTTTCTCACTGAGTGTTGTAAAACCTTTAAAGTCTGCAAAAAGTACGGTAACAGATTCAAATTGTTTTGCTTTAGCCTTTCCTGTCACTTTGAGTTCATCAGCCGTATCTGAAGGAAGAATATTCAGCAAAAGTTCATCCGACTTTTTCTTTTCAACCATCAGCTCCTCTGTCCGGTCGTGTACCTGCTTTTGAGATTTAGACAGGTCATCAACCATTTTATTGAATGCCGTTCCGAGTTCACCTATCTCATCACGGTGAATGCGTGTTACCCTTTGAGTAAGGTCGCCTTCGCCTACTTTATGTGCTGCATCACGCAGTGCAAGAACCGGAATGGAAATATTTCTCGCGAGCCAGAAGCCAATTCCAATACCTATACCAAATACCATCAGGCTCACTAGTAATGATGTCATTCTTATCTGCCTTTTATTTTGAACAATTTCATCCGTTGTAAATCCTAAAAGTATTTGCCCGTTCATTACCGGTGTTTGAAAAGAAGCAGTTTTAACCACAAATGAATCGCTGGATGAAATGGAAGGACTTATTACAACATTTTCAGGAAAAGTTTTAAAAATAGTTTTCTTTAATTCAAATGCAGTGTGAACATCATTCCATGATGTATCAATCTGCACGAGGCTTACAAACGCAAGGTGCGGATCTGCTTTCACGAATTCAATTGCTGTTTGTACACCTTCGAAATTCTGCTCAGTGAGTGCAATCTTAACACCCAGGGCTTCAGTGTTTGCAAGGTTCTGCACTTCCTTGTTGTAGTTTGTAAGCAACAGCTTTTCCTGTTGGGCAGGGAAGTAATACAGGATGAAAAATGCAAAGAGCATAACGATTACAAGAATCGTCACCCAGATTTTTGTTTTTAAACTGATCCGCATTATATGTTTCCGAGTTACAATGTTTTTTTACCATCAACCGAAACCGTCCTGGTATTTCCGCCGGTTGAAGTGGTAATGCCGATGGCACCGGGTGTCTGCGCGATAAACGCTTCCAGTTCAGATGCAGAATTGAAGAATACAGGCGCCTGGCCCTTACCCTGGAATACCAGGGCCAGCCAGTATTTATTCAATTCATCTGCACTCATATTGTAAATTTTCCTGCAGATGGAACTCCCACCTGGTGTATTGGTCTTCATCAGGGCTATGGTGATTTTAGTACCATCCGGCCAACGCAATTTCTCTCCTCTCAGTACTGATTTCAAAGAAGTGAATTTCATTTCTTCCGGAGCACCCTTCGAATTGGAAACCACAGTCAGTGGCAGGTCCTGCGCATGAACAAGAACCGATACCAGGATTAAAGCTGCTGTATATAATAATTTTAGGTTCCTCATTTCTTTTCATTAAAAACCAATCGCCACCTGGGCAGTAACTTTATTTGTTGATCCGGTCAGTTGTCTGTCCTGGTACTGGTATTCCAGCTTTAGTACTGCCAGGTAATTGATCACATAACGCAGACCGGTAATGATGGAGAGGGCATCGTTTTTATTAAAAAAAATTTCTCCTTCGCCATAATCCATAAAATCAAACCTTACGTAAGGGATAAATTTTTCATGGAGTTTCACACCCGTATAAGCATACATACCAAAACTATTCTGACTGCCTGTAGAATCTGAATTATTCCGCGCAAATGTTCCTTCAGATAAAAATTCAAATTTTTTTCCGAAGTAGGCAACTGAAGCGGAGTATAATTGTTGTTTTACTTCATGCTCCAGCAGATGCCCGTCGTGTATCTTGGCACCCTTTGAAATATCATCATGATAAAATGAAGCTCCAAAACGAAGGTTGTCAATTGGTTTGATATGAGCTGCTAGCGTCACTGATTTTGCTTTGTCGTTATCAGTAAAATCATTCGATCCTATTCCATTTCCAATCAGCACATCATATCCAAATCTTGAATCTCCAAGATTCTGACCCTGTATTCCTAATCCTGTTGTATGAAGCGGTATAAAATTGTCTTCAAAAAGCAGAGGTCTGCCAATAGTTGGAAAAAATACCCTGCCATGGTGATAAGTATCATTCCAGTAATTGATTGGCGTATGGTGTTTTCCCAGTACAAGGTTATGGTTACCTGAAAAATTATATTTCATCACAATCCTTTCAATACTAATATCAAATGTTGTGGGTGATGATAATGAAAACTTGAAAACAGTTTCTCCCAGAAAAGTGAAGCGGTCATTTAGTTCGGAATTGATGAAAAGATCCTGTTCGCCGAGGTTGAACCAAAGTTTTTTATCCTGATATATTGTGTTCACATCCACAAAGCCTTTGATGGTTGTATTCTGACCATAGGTATGCAGAATAGAAAAGAGAAAGAAAAGCAAGACAAGCTTTTTCATGACGATAAGCAGTGGTTTTGAACATTAAGGTAAGATAAATTGGTATAAGGTTGAATCAGTGGAGAATTGAGATTCGGGATAGGCTATTTGTTGTAGCAGTAAATACAATTGAATTAATAAAACCAACAGACCATAGATTATTTCTTACGGATTGCGTAAAAAAAAAGACCAGATTCCTAACCCTATTCCCAAATCCCTTACCTGTCTCTCCAAATCAACCGTTTATCAAAAAACTACGAAATTATTCGCATATACGTACGAACTTAAATCTACCGTACGTTCACATTGATCCAAAACCAATTTTATGCGCCTTATCTGTTTTTCTATATTTCTTCTTTGTATCCAGGCAAATTCACAGATAAACCGTTCAGCTATGGAACTGGCACGTGAAAATGCGCAGGATTTCCTGGAGAGTAAAATTTTTAAGAACCAGGATTACCATCCTATTAATTTCAGTGGCCTCGAAGCTTACAAACAGTATGACCCGAATATTTCCTGGGTGCTGGAACATAAATGTGAAGTAGGAAATGAAACACATTTTTACGGAAAGGATACA
>JBJMLW010000606.1:0-7195 GCA_045805105.1 Flavisolibacter sp.
GGAAACAGGTGCAGATGGTGATTTGCCCGGATTCAGAAACTGGGATAATATGGAACACATCAGTGAGCTGGCAAAGATCTGGAATGTGGAACCTGAGATTATTCCACACTGGGCACCACCAACACATGCCATGCAGATCTGGAGATATGCAGAGCAGGGTTCAATAAAAATGTTGTGGATCAGTGCTACCAATCCGGCTGTTTCATTACCTGAGTTATCACGCGTCAGAAAAATTCTTTCGCAGGAAAACCTTTTCGTGATTGTACAGGATGCATTCATGACGGAAACCGCCGCCCTTGCCGATGTTGTTTTACCAACAGCGATATGGGGCGAAAAAACCGGATGCTTTACCAATGCCGACCGCACCGTTCACATTTCTTATAAGGCCATTAATCCTCCCGGCGAAGCAAGATCGGATTTCGACATCTGGGTTGATTACGCAACAAGAATGAATTTTAAGGACAAGGATGGCGCACCACTCATCAAATGGAAAAAACCCGAAGAAGCATTTGAAGCATGGAAGATTTGCTCAAAGGGCAGGCCTTGTGATTATTCCGGAATGAGCTATGCAAAACTCACAGGCGGTTCGGGTATACAATGGCCATGTAATGAAAAGTTCCCGGATGGTTGTGAAAGGTTATATACAGATGGGGTGTTTAATACATCTGCAGACTACTGCGAAACCTTCGGACATGATATGACTACCGGTGCTGAGTATACGCCGGAACAATATAAATCTGCAGACCCGATGGGTAAAGCATTCCTGCGAGCGGCAGATTATGAACCTCCTCACGAGCAGCCCGATGAAAAATATCCGCTCTGGCTCACAACAGGCAGGGTGGTATACCATTTTCATACAAGAACAAAAACGGGAAGGTCATCCGCACTCCAAAATGCAGCACCCGATGTGTACATTCAAATTTCAAATGAAGATGCAGCGAATATAAAAGTGAAGGATGGAGATATGCTGGAAGTAGAATCACGTCGCGGAAAAGTAAAAGGTGTTGCGCGGGTTGGCGGAATTGAACAAGGAACGATTTTTATTCCATTTCATTACGGTTACTGGGATGATAACAGCGAACCTACAGCTGCAAATGAACTTACACTTACCGAGTGGGATCCTGTAAGCAAGCAACCATATTTTAAATATGCAGCCGTAAAAGTTTCCAAAGCACGAGAAAAAAACGACGGAAACATCATAGAAAAAGTTGGTGAACTCGTTGAATCGATCAAAGAAAAATTAACTACCTGATATGCATATCGGAAATTATATTGGCCTGGTGCACGACAGTGAAAAGGACATGGCTGAAGCATTTAAAAAGGTGAGTAAACATCATGCTGTGGAGCCGGATGTCATGGAAATGTGTAAGAAACTGGCATCATGGTCTGAAAATCATTCATTGAACCTGAAGAAATTTATCAAACGTTATTCGGAAAACAAAAGCAGTGAACCTGATAAATTAAAAAGAACATTGTTCAATAAACCACGTACAGGACCTCTTGGACTGATCAGGGATTTACATGACCTGTGGCTGATGGCAAATGAAGTACAGTTATGCTGGGTGGTTCTGTTGCAGGCGGCACGTTCACTGCGCGATAAAGAACTGGAACTTGCATGTGAACAATTTGATAAACAGACGCAGCAACAACTGGAATGGCTGATGACCAGAATTAAGCAGGCAGCTCCGCAGGCGCTGGTAGTGGCCGAATAAATCAAAATTCAAAATTCAAAATTCAAAACCTTGGCATACTCATACATATTTTACGATCCTTGATGTATTTACTTAGAGAAGCCTTTTGAATTTTAAATTTTTAATTTTTAATTTTTTTTATCCGGGAAAATAACACGAAAAGGTTGAACCCTTACCAACAGCAGATGTAGCAGTAATAAACCCACCATGAATTTCCATGATCTTTTTGCAGATGGCTAGTCCCATTCCTGTTCCTTCAAATTCCTCCTGAGTATGAAGCCGCTGGAATACCTGGAATATTTTTTTCGCATCTCTGGGCTCAAACCCTATTCCGTTGTCACTCACATGAACAACCGAATATTTCTTGTTGGGACCATTCAGTAAAACAAAATCGTTTGCTTCAACTTCCTCTCCTTTTATTGTAATGACTGGTGTTTGCTCCGGTTTCTGGAACTTCAATGCGTTTTCAACCAGGTTCCTGAAAAGAATCATCAGCATGCTATTTGTTCCCATTACAACAGGCAAATGCTCTATTATCAGTTTTGCCTTTGATGATTTTATTTTTTCTTCAAGTTCAACCTTCAGTTGCGTACAAAGTTGAAATAGGTCCACTTCTTCTTTTTCATGGGTACCCGAATGAATTTTTGTAAGGATGAGTATATCTTCAATAAGCATATCCATTCGGGCTATGGACTTTTCAATTTTTTTCAGAACATTCTTTCCCTTCTCGCTTACCATGTCTGGTTCAGAATGAAGCAGCATGTCAGTGAATGTATAAAGTTTCCTGATGGGTTCCTTGAGATCATGACTGGCAACAAAAGTAAAATTGGTGATCTCGTCATTTTTCCTGGCAAGTTCCGTGTTTTTGCGTTCGAGTGTTTTATTCACTGAGGCAAGCTGCTGGCTGGTGAGAACCATTTCAGTAACATCATGCATAATAAACAACACCGCATAAGTTTCACCCTTTTCATTTTTTAACGGAACATAAAATCGCTCATAATAGTGATCGAGATACGTGGATTTTTTTGCTTTTAAATAAATATGCTTGCCTGTTAAAGCCTGCTGGTGTGCGTCACGCAATTCATGATCCTCCCACACCTTAGGGAACATATCATATAATTTTTTCCCGATAGCCTGTTCCTTTGGAATGCGCATGTCTTTTTCGGACCTGAGATTCCAGGCAATAATATTAAACGACTGATCATACACTAAAATCCTGTTGATACTTGCATCAATGATCGACTCCGCATATTTGGAACGCTCTTCAAGCTGCCTTCGTAAAAGTGATTCTTCTGTAATATCCTGTGTGGTGCCGACAAAGATTCTCCCGCCATTTTCCCTGCGGGTCAATTTAATCTTGTTACGGAAAATCCTTTCCACTCCGTCCTTACGTACCACCCTGTATTCTATGCCAACAGGCTTTTGTCCTTCCTTCACTTTTGATGCTGCTTTCAGAACACGATCGCGGTCGTCCTTGTGAATGAATTGCGGAATGGTGTCAAAACCCGGTTTCACTTCATTTGGTTTCAGTCCAAACAATGTGAACATCTTGTCCGAATAAAATGATTGGTTCGTATCCGGATCCCATGTCCAGGTACCCATGTTTGCAATTTCTTCGGCGTGTTCATAAACCCTGTTCTGTAATTCCAGTTTTTCATCCACTTTTCTTCTGTCTGTAATATCATAAAATAACAGGATGACACCTTCCCCCGTAATGGTACATGAAAGATAGATCCACCTGTTATTAAATTCAGAATAAAATTCTCCCGCACTTTCTTCGTGGTTTTCTAGTGCATTCGATATTGCTGTTATGGCTTCGTTCTCATTGAATACTGTAAACAGGTCAATAATATTTTGTCCAAGCAAATCCTGTTTGCTTTTCTGCCAGAAAAGTTCTGCCCTTGGATTCACATACCTGATTGTTCCATTGAAATCTACTTCTGCATAACATTCATTAATTGATTCCAGGATGTGATTGGCTTTTCGCTGCTGCAGCGCGAGCTTGAATTCACCTGCCAGGTCATGTACAATCCAAAGTATACCTGTTACTTCATTGTTCTTGTCATCTTTAATGGGAATAAGGTAAGTTTCAAAATAACCCTTCCTGTTGTCGAGATTTTTGCTTGCAGGTATATGCACCGTAATGCCTTTCAATGCATTCCTGAAAGATTCATATGATGGATCATCAACAAAACCGGGAAACAATTCAAGAATGTTCCTTCCCACTACTTCGTTCCTGCTGATACCATAATAATTTTCCGCCTTTGTATTCCAGTATTGATAATTCATATTCCGGTCCAGCACAATGATACGGTCTACACTGGCTTCAAGAAGTTTTTCAATAAACTGCAATCTGTCTGTAAGCTGCTGCCTCATTTCATATTCCCGTGTCACGTCGTGAATAACTGTGAGCACACCTACAATTTCCAGCTTATCATCACGAACCGGTGCCATCAGAATATCCTGGAAACCATCAGCCATAACCGATTTCTCATATTTTAATTCAATCGTTTCTCCAAGTACAACTTTTTGAAAACGTGTGATGATCTCTGTAGTTTTCAGCCTTGGGAAAAGGTCAAAAAAGTTTTTCCCGATTGCTTTATCTTTTTTAATTCCATATCCCAGCTCGCAGGGTTGATTCCATTTAGTGATGTAGTTATTGATATCCGTGACGAAAACTTTGTCCATTGAAGCTTCGCTGAGGATTTCGGACATTGCCAGCTGCTCCGACAGTTGTTTCTGTACATGAAATTGTAATGTTTTATCGTGGAAGCTTCCAATGAATATCCGCCTGTCTTCAAAATTTTCAACCCTTAAATGTCCATTCAGGTGTCGTGTTTCGTTTTTATATGTAATGCGGAAAGTGAAATGTTCTTCAAAACCTCCCTGACTACTGGTTAATTTTTCAATAAAATGTTTTTTGTCTTCAGGATGGATAACACTAAGCAGAACACGCTGCGAAAGCTGAATGGATCCTTCTTTAAAACCAAGTAACTCAGGCATCCCCCTGCTCCATGCCATTTCACCTGATTCAAGATCCATAACCCAGGAACCTATTTGAGCGAGGCGTTCTACATATCCGTTTACGAATTGTTGTAAATCAAGTTGTGATTTGATCTTTGAAAGTTTCCGGTCTGCAATCTTTTGATCGGTAACATCTGAAATGGTTCCGATCATTACCATTTCAAAGTTGTCAAGAATCAGTTTCACCTTCTGGCGAAGGAACCGTGTTTTCCCATCCGGCCTTATGATACGGTATTCAACATCGGGTGCTGAATGTTCATAAAGCACCTGCCGGAATACATTATTCATCAGCTCCTGGTCTTCGGGATGAACAAATTTCAGGAGCAGATTCGCATTCAGCGGAGAACCACCGGGCTTGATTCCATAAATACGGAAAATATTATCAGAATAGGTAATTTTTCGCGTCAGTAAATTCAGGTGCCAGTTTGAGATGCGTGCAAGGTTTTCTGAATGCGTCAGCATATTATCTTTCAGCCGCAGTTCCTGTTTTATGGAATCGCTTTCTGTTTCGAAAGCTTTCTGGGACGAAATATCATGCATGACGCCTGAAAGGATCAGCTCTCCTTTTGAATTATAGAACCACCTGGTAACATGAGAAACCGATTTTACTTCGGTTTGGTTCACCACTATCCTGTATTCAAGTGAAACAGGAACCTGTTCTTTATAAGAATGATCAAAAGCTCTGATGACCGGCTCCCTGTCTTCAGGATGAATAAAAGAATGAAAAGTGTGAAGATGTACATTCAGGCTCTGGCTGGGTAAAGCATGCAACCTGAAAATACCATCGGAATAAAAAATTTCATATGTATTTGTATTGATATGCCAGATGCCACTTGAAGAAATACGTTCCGCATACCTGTACGAATGCAATTGAAGTTCATTATATTCCGATTGTTTGTCAACACCCTTTTCCCTGATATAGTTTTTAAAAGGCTGATGAATGAGTTCTTCGCTTTCAGCTACTTCCTTCAAATTGTATATCCCGGATGCACGAACTATAATTACTTCACCATAGGAAGTGATGAGCCGGAAAGAATCATCGCATACTTTTCCCTGCTGGGTTTTCACAACAAGATCCTGGAGCACATGAACATCTTCAGGGTATATTAAACAACGTGAACCAGGAGCATAATGCTCTGGAAAAGAAAACATCACATCGCTGCAAAAAATGTCATCTGTCTGCAGATTCCACTCCCAGTGACCTGATAAATGATAAAGATGTGCATCCAGGAAAATGAAAAGACATTTTTCTGCTACGTCGGTAGCCGTTGTTGTAAGCTTGTCTTTCAGGTCAGGCAAATCAACCTCCTTTTGATCAGTGTGTATGGGTTTCACGGGCATTAGAAGCTTAACGGCAGGGACAAATTAAATATAGCCGAATTTCGTTACACAGCATTAAAACTTATACTCAAAATTAGCATATACGTGATAATCAAACGCCAGGGCCGGAAAAAGGAATAAATAAGCTCTGCGGGAAGCTTTCGGTACATACCTTCTGAAGTTATCAATCATTCAATTAATTTCATTTGACGAAACATTAATTTATCATGTGCCGGATAATATAGACCTTGTGATTCAACAATACAGATGACTGACGATCAAACTATAAAAAAAAATTTTAAACCATTACCCGTAGTTGCCATAGGCGCATCGGCAGGAGGCATCCAGGCTATTAAGGAATTACTGGAGAACCTGTCCCCTGAAACGGGCCTTGCTTATATTTATATCCAGCACCTCGATCCTGTTTTTGAAAGCAAGCTGACTGAAATCCTTCAGCGGGAAACCAAAATGAAGGTCCAGGAAGTTTCTGACTATATCAAACTGGAACCAAATCACATATATGTCATTCCTCCGAATAAAGAAATGGACATGATTGATGGTGCAATCCGGTTGAAACCCAGGAATGCTGGTCCTGGTCTGCATATGCCCATTGACCATTTTTTTCTATCACTTGCTGAAAAATACCAGGATGCTTCAATTGGGATTGTATTATCCGGTTCAGCCAGTGACGGAACACTTGGTTTAAAAGCAATAAAAACTGCTGGTGGCATTACCATCGCTCAGGATGAAACAGCCCAGTTCCAGGGTATGCCACGGTCCGCTATTTCTGAAGGTGTGGTTGATATGGTGTTACGCCCCTCGGAAATGGCAAAAGAGTTGGAACGGCTGAGCAGGAAGACGGAGATCATGAACCAGATTTTCTATTCCAAAGATGACACCGAGATAGGTGATGATGACAAAGACCTTACCGGCATTCTCCACCTTTTGAAAAAGTCAACAAGTGTAGACTTCTTTCATTATAAAATGAAAACAATCAAGCGAAGGATTATCCGCAGAATGCTTTTACACAGGCTTGATTCGCTTTCAGAATACCTTGTTTATGTAAAGCAGCATGCAGAAGAAATTGATTTGTTATACCAGGATCTGCTGATCAATGTTACTTCATTCTTCCGCGATTCCGATACCCTCGAATACCTGAA
>JBJMLW010000607.1:0-5563 GCA_045805105.1 Flavisolibacter sp.
ATGAGTCCTGTTCTGGAAAATTCAGTAACCCTTAGCGATGAGCTGAGAAAAGAAGCAAAAGGTGATGCCAACCTTAAGATGGCATTCAATGATTATTTTATTAAAAATTTCATTGTAAAAAAGGATGGCGGTTTTATTATCAATGCAGAATCTTATTATACCACATCACGTGTGGGAAGTTTTAACCGTTGGAATTATTTATATGGCATGCCCTATAGTTCTTCCGATTATTATTCAACTTATTCAACCATGTCCAGTACATGGTGGTGGCGTAACCGGTACGATAATTCGCAATCGGTAAGGCATCATGCTGATAATGTTACCATACTTTCATTTGATAAAACCGGAACCCTGCAGTGGAGTAATGTAATTCACAAGGAACAGTTTGATGATGAAGGTGACGATCGTATTTCATTTCAGCTTGCTAATACGGGAAGCCAGATCCATTATATTTTCAACCTTGATGAAAAGCGCACATTACTGCTTAATGATTTCCTGCTAACTCCTGGTGGAGAGATCTCACATAATCCAACATTGAAAAATCTTGATAAGGGTTATGAATTTCTGCCAAAATATGGCAAACAGGTTAGTAGTTACCAGATAGTGATTCCATGCTATTTCAGAAATTACATTTGCTTTGCAAAACTCGAATTTAATTAATAGCATTGCTGTGTGATTGCGGTCTTCAAACAGAAATCTCCCGGTAACATTGCGGTTCTCTTCATTTTTGGTTTGCTGGTAAAGCTTCCGATTTTTGTTTATCCAAAACCTGCAATCGTTACTGCAAGTGATGGCCGGTTGTACCAATGGTTTGTATCAGTTCTTCCCTCCGGTAATTCTGTTCTTCTATCTGTGTTGGCATTTATGCTTCTGTATATTCAGAGCCTGATGGTGAATTATTTAGTTAGTGAATTCAGGCTGATTGCAAAGCAGAACTACCTGCCTGCGATGGCTTTCATGCTGATCACATCATTACTCCCTGCGTGGAATTATCTTTCTGCGCCCCTGCTTGCCAACACTTTTATCATTGGACTGTTCATTTACCTTTTCAGTTTGTATAATGCGCCGAATGCCAGGGCACAGGTGTTTAACATCGGGCTGATAGCAGGTATCAGCTCGTATATTTATTTTCCTTCAGTAGCGTTTCTTATCTGTGTTTTACTTGGATTGATGATACTCAAGCCATTCCGGATAAATGAAATTGTTTTACTTGTACTTGGTTTTTTTACGCCCTATTACTTCCACGTGGCCTATCTTTTTTTAAATGATAAATTGAGTACGTCATATTTTCTTCCTTCTGTTTCTTTAAGTATGCCTCACGTTAAAAGTTCCATCTGGCTTGCATCAAGTACTGTTCTGCTTACTATTCCATTTCTCATGGGCGGATACTATGTTCAGACACACCTTCGCAAAATGCTGATACAGGTAAGAAAAAACTGGAGTGTAATGCTTTTGTATCTCATTCTTGCGTTTTTTGTTCCCTTTATCAATAGTGATGATGCATTCATCAACTGGATCCTCCTGGCAGCCCCCTTTGCTGCATTTCATGCATGTGCTTATTTCTATGCGCCAGGAAGGTTGGTTGCCCTCACCCTTTTTTTTCTTACACTCGGCTTTATCCTGTTCCAGCAATACAAAACAACAAGCTGGCATTGAAGTGGTCAGACGTCAGACTTCAGTCGTCAGAGTGAACTAACTTTTATCATGAAAAGACCCTCTGTGACTGTGGGCTGTGGTCTGTGGACTGTCCTCTGCGGAGTTCCCTATCTTTGCCCGATGAAATTTGGTGTAGTCGTATTTCCAGGGTCCAATTGTGATCGGGACATTCATGATGCACTTGTACACGACCTTAACCAGGAATGTACGATGCTGTGGCATAAGGATAACAATCTTTCCATGTTTACTACGGATGACTGTATTGTTCTGCCCGGTGGTTTTTCGTATGGCGATTATCTGCGCACCGGTGCCATTGCCCGTTTTAGCCCGATTATGCAGGCTGTTATTGATTTTGCAGCTCGTGGAGGAAAAGTTCTGGGAGTATGCAATGGTTTTCAGATTTTATGCGAATCGCACCTTTTGCCAGGTGCCCTTTTACGTAATAACAACCAGCAATATATCTGCAAGAATGTATTTGTAAAAAATATAGAGGGCAGCGTTTTCAGGATTCCAATTGCGCATGGTGAAGGCCGTTATTGTGCAGATGAAAAAACCCTGGATGACCTCGAAAAAAACGGACAGGTTCTTCTACGCTATTGCGATGAAGAAGGCAAAATTTCAAATGTTTCAAACCCCAATCGTTCCGTTCGGAATATAGCAGGAATCTGTAATGCAAAGCGTAACGTTTTTGGTATGATGCCACACCCGGAAAGAGCCTGCTCACCCTTGCTTGGAAATACAGACGGAAGAAAAGTTTTTGAAATGTTATTTTCTCTTGCTCTTGAAACAGCATGATATACTTTAACATCTCCGGAAAATTTTATAAATGAAATTTGTGAATCAAATTTTCCTCATGAAAAGACTTTCATTGTTACTGTCTGTTTTGATTATAAGTGCTGCATCATATGCTCAGCCCCTAAATCCGGTTAGCTGGACGTTCACTTCGAAAAAAATCAGCGATAAGGTTTATGAAGTGCAAATGATCGCTACCATTCAGTCAGGATGGCACCTTTATTCGCAGGTTCAGCCTGATGATGCAATTGCACAACCCACATCTTTCAGTTTCAACCAGAACCCTTTGGTCGATATGGATGGGAAGGTGAAAGAGATTGGAAAAATGCAAAAGTTTACCGACAAAAAGCTCGGAGTATCTGCCAACCAGTACAGTAATAAAGTTGTTTTTATACAAAGGGTGAAATTGAAAGGAAAGGCAAAAACAAACGTTACTGGCAAATTGGAATATCAGACGTGCAATGATGAAAAGTGCCTGCCTCCAAAGACTGTGAATCTTTCGATCGCTTTATAATAAAGTTTCTTTTCTTTTGCAAACGAGTTCCCTGAGAACTCGTTTTGTATTAATATCTGAAAATGAATATTATCAGACCGGTCTTATTTCTTGCTTTTATTTTATGTACTGGATTATTTATTCATGCACAGGATACCACACATGTTTTCAGGTGGATGGTTACAAGTAAAAAGCTTCAGGGACAGCAGTATGAAATTCTGTTTTCTACAAAGGGGTCAGGGAACTGGCAATTATATGCCCCCAACCAGGATCTTGCTGGCGTATCATCTTCATCTGTAAAATTTGATTCAAGTATTTCAAACAATAATGTCCTGAAAGATTCAGGAGCTGCTCAGAACAGCCAAAGCGAAATTTTTTCGATACCCGTAAAAACTTACATTGGACCTACATCCTGGAAGACAATTATAAATATTTCCGAAACAGTTCCAGCAGAATTACCGGGAGAATTGAGTTACTCTTATGGAAAAGGTGATGAATTTTACCAGGAAACTTCAAAGTTTTCAGTTCCCCTTGAAGGTGGTGTAGCAGCTTCACGTATTCTTATTCCTTCAATTAATTTAAAAAAGCCTGTAAATGCTTGCGGAGATGATGATACAGGTGATAAAAGTCTTGGTGTCATCTTTTTCCTGGGCTTTATTGGTGGCCTCATTGCACTGATCACGCCATGTGTATTCCCTCTCATTCCACTTACAGTTTCTTTTTTTACCAAAAGATCGGGCACAAGGAGAAAAGGTATCAAAAATGCATTCTTTTATGCGCTTTGCATATTCGGAATTTATGCTCTTCTCAGTCTGCCTTTTCACCTGGTTGACCGTGCGGATCCTGAGATCTTCAATAATATTTCAACCAATGTAACACTGAACATTATCTTTTTTGTAATCTTCATTGCATTTGCTCTTTCATTTTTTGGGCTTTATGAAATCGGGTTGCCAGGCAGCTTTGCATCCCGCGTGGATTCCAAATCAGGTATAGGTGATATTGCCGGAATATTTTTCATGGCACTTACTCTTGCAATTGTTTCATTTTCTTGTACAGGTCCCATTCTGGGATCCCTGTTAGCAGGAGCAATGACAAATAATGGAGGAGCCATTCAACTCACAGCTGGCATGTCGGGATTTGGTTTGGGACTCGCGCTACCATTTGGGTTGTTTGCACTTTTTCCAGGATGGTTACAGTCTTTACCCAAATCAGGGGGTTGGCTTACAAGTGTAAAAGTTGTTCTGGGTTTCCTGGAACTGGCCATGGCAGTTAAATTTTTAAGCAATGCAGATCTTGTAAAACAATGGGGCATTCTCAGGCGTGAAATATTTATCGGTATCTGGATCATCATTGGCCTGCTCATTGTGATTTACCTGTTAGGTATCATTAGATTCTCAAGTGGCAGCAAACCAAAGATGTCAAAAACGCGATGGGTTTTCATTGCCCTTTTTACTGCAATGACCATTTATCTTATTCCCGGAGTTACCAACACCCGAAGTGCCAATCTGCATCTGATAAGTGGTTTT
Organism: Flavisolibacter sp.; assembly: GCA_045805105.1. Classification (GTDB taxonomy): domain Bacteria; phylum Bacteroidota; class Bacteroidia; order Chitinophagales; family Chitinophagaceae; genus Flavisolibacter. Next base: position 4,468 of record JBJMLW010000607.1, read on the forward strand.
CCTCCTCCATTGTGTTATAGTGTATACGCTCATCCGGTGAATTGCGAATCAGGTACAAAACCACTCACAAATGAATATGAAAAAGCATTACAGTTAAGCAGGCAAAAGAATAAACCTCTGCTGATTGATTTTACCGGGTGGGCCTGTGTTAATTGCAGAAGGATGGAAGAAAACATATGGACCGATCCGGATGTTAAAACTTTGATGAGGGATAGCTTTATTGTGGTTTCGCTTTATGTTGATGAACGTAAAAGACTTCCGCTGAATGAACAACAGGTATATACCACCAAAAAAGGTGATGAAAAAGAAATCATCACAGTAGGAGACAAGTGGGCTACATTCCAGTCGGAAAATTTCAATGCTGTTGCCCAGCCACAGTATGCCATTCTCAGCCCGTCAGAAAAAGCGCTCACCAAAACCAAATCCTATTCGCCATCCCCGGGTGCTTTTGCAGACTGGCTCCGCTGTGGGCTGGATGCGTTCCGCAAGACTAACAGATAAATGAGGAAAAGTGGATAAACAGAATCCACTATGATTCATAACTCATCTTAATTTTCTTTGAACTAACTATCGGTTTTGTAAAACATAGAAAGGAAAAATGTTCTTCTCATTTCCCCTTTTACTCCTTTATCTCTTAGTTCCGCCAGGGGTAATAAAATAAAAAACCGCCATGCAGGCGGTGATAACTTAATCAGGTATGATCAGTATTCATCTTCATTAAACAGGAAGTCTTCCTGTGAAGGGTAATCGGGCCAGATGTCCTCGATGCTTTCATACACCTCACCTTCGTCTTCCAGTTCCTGGAGGTTTTCAATCACTTCAATTGGGGCACCTGAACGGATCGAATAGTCGATCAACTCGTCTTTAGTAGCCGGCCAGGGCGCTTCCTCAAGGTAGGATGCAAGTTCTAAGGTCCAAAACATCGTGCTTTTATTTTATTGTTTCTAAGATTCTTGAAGTATAATTTCTGTGCCAATCCACGGGGTCAAACTGCTCAAAATTTCGTGCAAATGTAGTTTTATTACACAATTTTCCAAATGTTGCGTAAAAACCCGGGACCGGACTTTGCTGTGCGGCATTGTTTCAGGATATTTGG
>JBJMLW010000608.1:0-6534 GCA_045805105.1 Flavisolibacter sp.
CCCAATACAGGTATGGCGGTAGCGATTGATCTCGGCGAATGGAATGATATACATCCCGACAGGAAAAAAGAAGTAGGTGATCGTCTTGCATTGCTCGCTGAAAAAATGGTATATGGCAATAAAAGTGTTGTTGCTTCCGGCCCGTTGTATCAAAGTATAAAGAGAGATGGATCCAAACTGGTTATCAATTTCAGCAATACAGGAAGTGGTCTTTTATCGAAAGACAGTGATGAATTAAAATGGTTTGCCATCGCCGGACCTGATCAAAAATATGTTTGGGCCAATGCAAAAATAGAAGGAGACCATGTAATAGCCTCGAATGAAAGTATTCCAGATCCGGTTTATGTTCGTTATGCATGGGCTGATAATCCTGTTGATGTGAACTTTTACAATCGTGAAGGACTTCCCGCATCGCCTTTTGCCGCCAATATCTTACCGGGAAATTCGAATGCAACATCAGGTGGACCCTGGAATCACAAAGGCTGCGCAGTTGTTTTAACCTATGATGATGCTCTCAATGTTCATATTGATAATGCAAGGCCTTTGCTGGATTCACTCGGACTGAAAGCAACATTTTACGTCTCGGGTTATTCAGGCGTTTTAAACAACCGGATGGAAGAGTGGAGAAAAATGGCGGCTAACGGTCATGAGCTTGGCAATCATACTTTATATCATCCGTGCTCGGGAGGGCTGCAGGGAAGAGATTTTGTTATGCCTGATACGGATCTCGACCACTATACTGTCAGCAAGATGGTTAGTGAGATCAGGATGACCAATACACTTCTCCATGCCATTGACGGTAAAACAGAAAGAACATTTGCCTACCCATGCGGTGATACAAAAATTGGTGGTGTTTCTTACATCGATGCAGTGAAATCAGAATTTACAGGAGCAAGAGGTGTTCAGTTTGCACTGCAGGATGTTTCACAGGTTGACCTGTTTGATATAAAATGTTATGGTGTAAACGGACAAAGTGGTGATGAACTGGTTGCCGCTGTAAAGAAGGCCATGGAACAGCACAAGCTTCTTGTGTTCCTGTTTCATGGTGTGGGAGGTGAACATGGATTGAATGTTTCACTGGAAGCACACCGGCAGTTACTGCAATTCCTGAAAGCACATGAAGATGAAATCTGGATTGCCCCTATGACAACCGTTGCCAGTTTCATAAAGCAGCAAACTCAAAAAAATTAAACATGAGAAAATTTCTTTGTGCCCTGGTTATCCTGTATCACGGTTATGCCTATACGCAACCGAACCAGCGCGCCATGGATAGTATCCGGAGGTTAACGGAGGAAGATTACAAAACAATGTTATCTCAATTAAACATCAGATCTATCAGGCAGGGCGCAAATGGTAATGACCCAAACGCACCAAATGCTGCAAATTATGATGAATCAAAGGCTAATCCTTATCCTGTTCTTCCTGATCCTCTGATACTGAAAAACGGTAAGCATGTTACTGATGCATCTACATGGTGGCATCAAAGAAGGCCTGAAATTGTAGAGGATTTTGATCGCGAGATTTATGGAAGAGTGCCTGCAAATGTTCCAGGTGTAAAATGGGAAGTCCTATCCACCTTTGATGACCTGGTGGGCGATATTCCTGCAATTACAAAAAGACTACGGGGTCATGTAGATAATTCTTCATATCCGGCAATAAATATCGACATACAACTTACTCTTACTACACCTGCCTTTGCAAACGCGCCTGTCCCGGTAATGATGGAGTTCAGTTTTGTTTTTCCCCCGGGATTCCGGTTGCCACAGGGAACACAGGCACCCGACGGACCAACCTGGCAACAACAGGTTCTTTCTAAAGGTTGGGGTTATGCGATATTAATTCCTACAAGCATACAGGCAGATAATGGTGCAGGACTAACACAAGGTATCATTGGACTCGTCAATAAAGGACAACGCCGGAAACCCGACGACTGGGGCGCATTGCGTGCATGGGCATGGGGTGCAAGCCGTGCGATGGATTATTTTGAAACAGATCCCGCTGTTGATGCAAAGCAGATAGGGATTGAAGGATTATCAAGATATGGGAAAGCTGCCGTTGTAACTATGGCATATGATCCACGCTTTGCCATTGCGTTCATTGCTTCTTCCGGGGAAGGCGGTGTAAAACTTCACCGGCGCAATGCAGGAGAACTCGTTGAGAATGTAGCATCCTCCGGTGAATACCATTGGATGGCCGGTAACTTTATCAAATATGCTGGTCCGCTTACATGGAACGATCTTCCTGTGGATTCACACGAATTGATTGCACTGTGTGCACCGCGCCCGGTTTTTATCAGCGCCGGTGACAAAGGAGATGCATGGGTAGATGTAAAGGGAATGTTTCTTTCAGGAGTAGCCGCAACACCAGTTTATGAGTTGCTTGGCAAAAAAGGTATTTCAACATCCGAATTTCCAAAGGTGGAAACATCACTCACCGATGGTGAAGTGGCATTCCGCCAGCACACCGCTGGTCATACGGCGGGTCCAAACTGGCCATACTTCCTGCAGTTTGCCGACCGGTATATCCATTCCAAAAGCAAGATTATCATTCCAAAAATTATAAGGATTGAGGGGTTAAAGGATTATTACAAAAAATATTTTCCGATTGGTGTTGCGGTTTCGCCGCGCGCTTTAAAAACAGACGAAGCACAACTGATCCTGCAACAGTTTAATAGTGTTACGCCAGAAAACGCCATGAAGATGGGGCCCATTCATCCAATGGAAAATGAATATTACTGGAAAGATGCTGATTCCATTGCAGCCTTTGCAAAAAGAAATCATTTAAAAGTACGCGGTCATAACCTTTGCTGGCATAACCAGGCACCACGGTGGTTCTTACAGATTCAACAGGCAAAAAGGTTTCCAAAGAAGTTTTATTACAACGGTTGAAGGAACATATTACAACTGTTGTTAACCGTTATAAGGGTACTGTTTATGCATGGGATGTTGTGAACGAAGCGATCTCTGACAAACCCGATGAATTTTATCGCAATTCAGAATTTTACCAGATATGCGGGGAAGATTACATTGCAAAAGCATTTCAATATGCACACGAGGCAGATCCTGACGCATTGCTTTTTTATAATGATTATAATGAGATCAGTCCTGTTAAAAGAGAAAAGATTTACCGCCTTGTTAAAGGCCTGAAAGATGCAGGCGTTCCCATTCATGGTATCGGTTTACAGGGTCACTGGGCGATCAATGAACCTTCGCGAGGTCAACTGGACAGCACACTCAAAAGATTTTCTGAACTTGGTTTAAAAATACAGATCACCGAACTGGATATATCAGTCTATCCGAAAGAACATAATGCACGGGAAAGAAAACCTGAAGATGCCAACACGGATTTCACTGCAGAAAAAGAAAAAAAACAAATGGAAGTTTATAAAATGTGCTTTGAGCTTTTCAGGAAATATAGAAATTCGATATCTGGTGTTACGTTCTGGAACATCTCCGACAGGCGAAGCTGGCTGGATGATTTTCCGGTGAGGGGAAGAAAGGATTATCCATTGCTATTCGACAAGGACCTGAAACCTAAGAAAGCATTTTGGGAAGTAGTGAAATTTTAGAGATAGCCACAAAGACACTAAGGCACAAAGAATCACAAAGATTAATTTTATGATCTCTTTGCGCGCCTTAGAGCCTTAGAGCCTTTGTGGCAAAAAAACTATTCGAATATGAAAATGCATGCGCTCATTTTAACTGCATCGATATTACTTGCAGTAAATAGTTTTTCGCAAACAAAGGTTGATTACCCTTTCATGAATCCTTCTCTAAGTTTTGAGGAACGTGTCAGCGACCTCGTCTCCCGCCTTACCCTTCAGGAAAAAGTATCGCAGATGCTCAATACCACACCTGCCATTGAACGCCTCGGTATTCCTGCGTACGACTGGTGGAATGAAGTACTCCATGGTGTGGCGCGCACTTCGTATAAAGTAACAGTGTACCCGCAGGCCATTGCGATGGCAGCAACATTTGATACCGCATCCATCAAACGGATGGCTGACTATTCTGCAACGGAAGGAAGAGCAATATTCAACCAGTCAATTATTGATGGAAAAAGAGGACAGCGATATACCGGGCTTACATACTGGACCCCCAACATCAATATTTTCAGGGATCCGAGGTGGGGGCGCGGCCAGGAAACCTATGGTGAAGATCCCTATCTCACGGCAACAATGGGAAAGGCATTTGTAACCGGGCTGCAAGGAAATGATCCAAAGTATTTAAAGGCAGCAGCGTGCGCAAAACATTATGCAGTACATAGCGGCCCTGAACCATCACGCCATGAATTTGATGTGTTTCCTTCCGGTTATGATCTGTGGAATACCTATTTACCTGCTTTCAGAGAATTGGTTGTAAATGCACATGTGGCAGGTGTGATGTGTGCATACAATGCGTTCAATGGTCAACCCTGCTGTGGCAGTGATCAGCTGATGGTGGATATTTTACGGAACAAGTGGAAGTTTACAGGTTATGTTACATCAGACTGTGGTGCGATAGATGATTTTTTCAATCATCATAAAACACATCCCGACGCTATCAGTGCTGCTTCGGATGCCGTGCTGCACGGAACCGATATTGATTGCGGAAACGTTGCTTATAAAGCACTCGTGCAAGCCGTTCAGCAGGGAAAAATTACAGAACAGCAACTGGATGTATCACTGAAACGGTTATTCATGATCCGATTCCGGTTGGGCATGTTCGATCCACCTTCAATGGTAAAATATGCGCAGACACCTGCATCAGAACTGGAAAGCGCGGCACATGCAGCTCATTCATTAAAAATGGCCCGCCAGTCAATAGTTCTACTTCGCAATGAAAACCATGTCCTCCCTTTAAATAAAAACATAAAAAAAATTGTCATGCTCGGACCGAATGCTGACAACCCGATTTCAGTGTTGGGGAATTACAACGGCACACCTTCAGAAATTGCAACTGCATTACAGGGAATAAAAAACAAAGGGGGTAACCGTATAGAAGTTGTTTATGAAAAGGCGGTGAACTTTACCAATGATACTTTACTGGTGTATTCGGATCTGAGCAGCAGTTTCAGCTGGGAAGGAAAGTCAGGATTTAACGCTGAGTATTTCAATAACCGTGAATTAAAAGGTGAACCCGTTTTAAAAAGAATGGAATCAAATGTTGACCACATTTGGAAGGAAGGTGAAAACATTAATGCGAATCTGAAAGCCAAAGATTTTTCAGCGAGGTATAGTACAGATTTTAAATCAACATCAAATGGTGTGGTCACCTTTGAACTGGATGCTGATGATGGCTACCGGTTTTTAATTGATGGGAAGGAACAGCTTAATGCATGGACAAGAAACCGATGGGGAGCTCGTACAGTTAATTTGAATACAGAAGCAGGTAAAACTTACCGGTTGGTAATTGAATATTACCAGGGAGAAGGAAAAGCATTGGTAAAATTCCGAACAGGAAATTTTTCACAAACAGATTATAATGCACTTGTTCAGCGGATTCGTGATGCAGATGCAATTGTTTTTGTTGGTGGTATTTCACCGCAACTGGAAGGAGAAGAAATGCGGGTGGATTATCCGGGCTTTCTTGGTGGTGACCGTACTACCATTAAATTACCGGAAGTGCAAACAGGTCTGATGAAAGCATTAAAGGCAACAGGTAAGCCGGTTGTTTTTGTAATGATGACCGGAAGCGCTGTTGCCATTCCATGGGAATCAGAAAATATTCCCGCTATTGTGAATGCATGGTACGGCGGACAATCAGCCGGTACTGCAATAGCTGATGTTTTGTTTGGAGATTATAATCCTGCGGGCCGTCTTCCGGTAACATTTTACGGAAGCGACAGCGACCTTCCTGATTTTAATAATTACTCCATGGAAAACCGCACATATCGTTATTTTAAAGGGACACCGCTTTATGGATTCGGGTATGGACTCAGCTATACAACTTTCACCTACGAACAGTTGAAGACAATTCGGGCAGGGAATAACCTTAAGGTAACCGTAAAGATTACAAATACAGGAAACATGGGTGGAGAGGAAGTGGCTGAGTTGTATGTTTCATCGCAGGGGTCACAAACAATGCGAACCCCGATCCGGTCACTGAAAGGTTTTCAGAGAATATTTCTTTCTCCACGGTCAAGCAAAACTGTTTCGTTTATACTTTCTCCTTCTGATCTTTCAATTTTTGATGAAAATGGAATGATGCATCCTTTTTCCGGAAAAGTTTTAATCAGTGTTGGTGGTTGTCAACCCGATGCAAAAACGATAGCAAGGAAACAAAGTATTCAATCGTTAGTAAATTTGTGATTAGTCGTAAAAACATTGCGGCTACATATTTCTGTTGATTGTATAATTATCAATTCTATTTGGAGCAGAATGAACTATCGCAATCCCGATTTCATCGGGACGCAAAGGATACGCAAGGGACGCAATATAAAAGATGGATTCCTAACTGATTAAAGTAAAATAGAACTGAAAATTTTAGTTATAAAATAAATGATCCATCTAACTCCTAAGATCAGGTGTAGTTTTCTTGCGCCCTTTGCGTATCC